>DASPXY010000917.1:0-8903 GCA_035637055.1 Gemmataceae bacterium
TGGTAAGGGAAATGACGATGGTACTGACCGATGAGATCGAAATCTTGCGTGCCGACTTGCCGCGTGGCCGGTTTCGCTCGGTGATCTTTGACTTCGACGGCACCCTGTCGCTGATCCGCGAGGGCTGGCCGCAGGTCATGATCCCGATGATGGTGCAGGCGCTGCGTGAAACCGGCACAACCGAGACCGACGAGCAACTGACCGCCGCCGTCGAGGACTTCGTCATGCGCCTGAACGGGCGGCAGACGATCTATCAGATGATCCAGCTGGCGGAGGAGGTCCGTCGCCGCGGCGGGGAACCGCTGGAACCGCTGGCGTACAAGCACCGCTACCACGATCTGCTCATGAGCCGCATCGAGGGGCGGCTGGCGGCGCTGGCGTCCGGAGCAGCGAGCGCCGCGGACTGGGCCGTCCCGGGCAGTCACGCTCTGCTGGAGGAGTTACGTCGGCGCGACATGAAGTTGTACCTGGCGAGCGGCACTGACCTGAAGTATGTCCGCCGCGAGGCTGAACTGCTGAGGCTGCTGCCCTATTTCGGCGAGCACGTCTACGGCGCTCTCGACGACTACCGTAACTTCTCGAAAAAGCTCATCATCGACCGCATCCTGAGCGAGCATGGGCTGCGTGGCGAGGAATTGCTCGGTTTTGGCGACGGCTTTGTCGAGATTGAAGAGGTCAAAAAGGTGGGTGGCGTCGCGGTGGCGGTGGCGAGTGACGAGGTAGCGCGCCGCGGCGTCAACGCCTGGAAGCGCGAGCGGCTCGTGCGAGCGGGGGCCGACATCGTCATCCCCGAGTATCGGCGTCGTAAGCGGCTACTGCAGTGGTTATTCGACGAAGCGTAAGCAACCCCAATCCGGAGCCGAATTCACTCCGAAAAAGCGACGGAGGGTGGGAATCTCCGCCCTCCGCGCTGCTTGATGTCCCGCCTGGTGAGGTCAATCGACCTTGTAACGAGCCGCGGCTTGGTTCAGGCCGGGCACAAGGTAGCTCCGCGTCCACTCCGGGCGCGGCGGCGTGCGGAAGGCGTTCAGGTCGGCGCGCCACTCCGAGTCCGACTTGCGGTTGACGCCCTTCATCTCGAACTCGTAATGGCTCAGCAGCGGCCCGGCATAGACCATCTTATCCTTGCCGTTGTCGATGGCGATCACCATCAGGTCGATGCTGCCGACACCCTGGTGCAGCACACAGCCGGGGTCGCCCACGACCGGCGACGGCACATTGGTATGCACGTCCGCGACCAGCGCGTCCCACCGCTCGGAATCGCTGCGGTGGTTGGCGTAGAACATCCCCGGATACCAGCCCGTGTAGCGGCGCGGTCCGCCGCAGCCGAAGGACACCTGCACCACCTCGTCGAGGAACTTCGTCTCTTCCTTGCTCAGTTCCTTCTGGGCCAGTTGCTTTTCCGCGATGCCGCGTAGCGTCGCCACGTTCTTCGCGAAGTTGCGCAGGAAGTTAGCCTGGGCCGTCTGGTAGCCCTCCAGGTTGTACTCACGATACGGCGCCTTCTCGATCAACGCCGCGCCGCGCTCGGCCATCTGTTGCAGCTTGGCCCAGAAGTGCGGCACCGGCTCGACATAGCCCGCTGGGTAGAAACACGTCACCTCGGCGGTGTAGGACTGCTTGGCGTACAGGACGGTATCGTGGCGCAACTGCGTCCACGATGCGAGTTGGGTGTTGAGCGTCTTCATCGCCCAGGCACGAGTCCGCATCGCTTCCGGATATTTCGTATCTGTTGTGGGCGCCGACAGCTCGCGCAGACACCCGAGCCAGTTGGTGTACAGGTTCTCTTGCCAGGCCTTCTCGGTCTGCATGTCCACGACTTCGCGTACCGCGGCGAGGTTGTGCTGGTAGTTCAGCCCGTCGCGGAATTTCCGACCCGCCGGATCCTGCATGCGTCCGACCAGTTCGGGGACGACCTGATCGTTGCCCAGCGCCGCGAAAGCGACGTCCAGGCACGATGGAATGCGCCGCACCACCCGCAGCTCGTCCCAGACGATGTCGTCGAAAACAATCTTGGCGGTGGCCCAGCTGTCGATCACGAACTTCTGGCCGACGAAGGTGAACGAGCGCGGCAACTCGATGCGTTCCGGGTTGGTCATCGAGTTCTTGAAGTGATCGCCGCGGATGTGCTGCAGACCGAACTTGCCGGCGAGGATTTGCCCCTGGATGGCCGCGAGCGTGTCGAGGCTCTTGACGTCGGCGGGCGACTTGATGCCGGCCTCCGCCAGCAGCCCGCCGAGCTGGGCGAAGGTCATCGAGTCGGTCTTGCCCACGAAGGTCTGCAGCATGCGATCGAAGTGCTCCCACTTCTTGAACTGGCCCGATTTCATCAGGAGATCGTGCAGCACGATGGCAGCGCCCAGTTCGCGCGGCGACGACGCCGAGCCGAACTGCTCCTGGCCGCCGGCGATGCGCAGGTCGATGCGGCCGCACCACATCATCGCCCGGAAATAGCGCTTTAACGGCTCGCTCTTCTCGTAATGGCCGCGCGGCTTGAACTGCGAGAAATCGACCTTGCGATTGCGGCCGAACAGCTGGAAATCTTGCAGCTGCAGGTTGGCAGAGGCGTTGAGCGTCTGATTGACGCGCTGGTCCTGGTCCAGCACGCTCCCGCCGCTGCTGCCGTGGAGCAACGCCCGCCCCACGGCCAGGAAATAGTCGGCATCCGTCAGGCTATCGCCGAGGACACCGGCACCGTACTGGCGCCGCGCGTCGATCACGTGGGCGGACATGCCGGCAAGCAGATCGCCGAGCGCCTTGGTCAAATAGGTGACCTCAATCTCCTCCAGCATGGCGTCGTAGGACCGATGCCAGGCGTGCAGGAGGGCGTCGCTGCTGATGAACACCGGCAGGTCGCGCTCGTAGATGCGATAGAACAGGTCGGTGCAGCTGGACGAGCCCAGCCGCTCGCTGACGACGAACCCGTTCCGTTTGAAGTGCTCCAGCTCCGCCTCGTTCAGACGGCAGTCCCACATCCCTTTTGCGTCGCGCACCGGGATCTTGCCGGGCTGCCCCTGTGCGAAGAGATGCGCGTGCGGGCCACGGATGCGCACCTTGGCGCCGGGCTTGTTGACGTCGAGATTGAAATCGTCCCAGAACTTGGCGGTGGTTGGATCCCACGTGAGCTTATCGAGATACTGGGCTTTATTCGGATAGCGCCGGGCGAACTCCTCGGGGGTGATCTGCCCGATCTTCGCGAGCGCCGCGTCGAAGGCGGCGGTGTAGCCGAAGGTGTCCGGTGGGGCCTTGTCTTTTCGCGGCGCTGAGGTTTTCGCCTGCTGGGTCGGCGGGTCCGCCCAGAGCAGCCGGGCGGCGGCGGCGATCACGATGGTCAGACCGAACAGGGCGACGGCGAGAGTGCGGGCTTTACGCATGGGCCATTCTCCCGGTCGAGGAAGGGGAGCAGAACAAGGACTCCACTGTTCTAAAAGACGAATGGCACGCCAAGAAGGATTTCGGAACCCCTCCCCCCAACCCCCTCCCCGAAACGGAGAGGGGGAGAAGAAGGGTCTTCTTTGTCTTGCTCCCCCTCTCCTTGCAGGGGAGGGGGTTGGGGGAGGGGTTCCGTCTCTCAGCTCAAAGGCCCACGCCGGAGCGAAAACCTGATTGCTGCACCCTGCGGCGAGGTCTTACAATGCCTCTCGGCGGCTGGGAACACGAGCGCGGCGAAGGAACAACCCATGACCGACCCGGGGGCGGAACTGGTCGATGTCATCGACGAGCAAGGGCGGACGGTCGGCGTGGTGCCGCGCCGCGAGATGCGAGCGCGTCGCCTGCCGCATCGCTGCGTCTATGTCCTCGTCTTCGACCATCGCGGCGAATTGTTCGTCCACCTGCGCACAGCGAACAAGGACATCTACCCGGCGCATTGGGACGTGACCATCGGCGGCGTCCTCGCGGCGGGCGAGTCCTTCGACGAGGGCGTGCTGCGCGAGGCGGCGGAAGAACTCGGCGTCGCCGTCGAGCCTGTGCCGCTGTTCCCGTTCCGCTACGAGGACACTCGCAGCGTCGTGCAGGCGATGGTCTATCGGGTCGCTCATGATGGGCCGTTCCATTTGCAAGCGGAAGAGGTCGTGCGCGGCGAGTTCTTGCCGCTCGATGAAGTGCAGGCGCGGCTCGTGCGCGAGCCGTTCTGTCCCGATGGCGTGCTCGTACTGGCGGAATACCTTCGATGCGGGGCGAGTTGACACAAGCCCGGAGCGCCAGCGACGGGACAGGAGCAGGCTACCGTCCCGTCGCTGGCGCTCCGGGCTTGTGTCAACCTCAAAAGGGATGGCGAATGTTCGAGAGGCTCAAGCAGCTGAAATACGGCGTGCGCGTGCTGCTATCGCGCGCCGGTCAGCCCGAGATGGTCGATGTCTGCGGCCGGCCGACGGTCCTGATGCACGCGTGTGAAGGCACGCCGTTCGTGTATCTCCACAGCACGCTGGGCGAGTCGTCGCGCTGGTTGCCGTTCTATCAGGCGTGGAGCAAGCAGTTTCGCGTCCTGGTGCCGACGCACCCCGGCTTCGGCCAGAGTGGCGGCTTCGAGCAGATCGACACCATCGAGGACATGGCGTTTCACTACGTCGAGTTGTTCGATGCTCTCGGCCTGGATGAGATATGTCTGGGAGGAGTCAGCCTCGGCGGCTGGATCGCGGCCGAGTTCGCGGTGCGCTGGCCGGAGCGCGTCAAGCGGTTGTGGATTGCTGATGCCCCCGGCCTGTGGGTGGACGAGGCACCGCTGCCGGACTTGTTTCGCATCATGCAGGATCGCCTCGAACTGCGACGGTTGCTGTTCCACAATCCGGCCGGGCACATGGCCACGCTGATTATTGAAGATAATCCGAAGGAAGAAGACCTGCTATCGGCGTATCAGTCGCTGACGGTGCTGGCGCGGCTGGTATGGGAGCGGCCCTACGACCCGAAGTTGGCCGCACGACTGCACCGCGTGCGCTGTCCGACACTGCTGGTGTGGGGCGCGAACGATCGCTTGATCCCGCCGGCGCACGGTGAGGCGTATCGCAAGCTCATCCCCGGCGCAGAACTGAAGTTGATCGCGGAGTGCGGCCACTTACCGATGTTCGAGCGCGAGGCGGAGTTCGTGAAACTGGTGGCCGCTTTCTGCCAAGAGTGACAGTTTGGCGAGCGGGGGGCGTAAGCCCCCTGATCTCTACGAGGCATCAGGGGGCTTACGCCCCCCGCTCGCCTGAAGGAGATGTCGTATGTCCTTATTAGGTCTCGCGGGTTCCAGGGCACTGCTCGCCCTCACCCTTGCTGCAACGGTCCTGGCGGGCAACGCCCGCGCCCAGGCGCCGAAGTCGCCGCTCGTGCTCACGCTCGATGCCAGTGACGCGCCGCGGAAAATCCTCCACGCCGAGGTCACCATTCCAGCCGTCCCCGGGCCGCTGACCCTCCTGTATCCCAAGTGGATCCCCGGCGAACACGGTCCCACCGGCCCCATCGCCGACCTCGCCGGGCTGAAAATCAAGGCCGCGGGCAAGGCAATCCCCTGGCGCCGCGATGACGTCGATATGTACGTCCTGCACTGCAACGTCCCCGATGGCGCCAGCGGCATCGAGGTGTCGCTGGACTTCCTGACGACCGCCTCCGCGAGCGGCTTCAGTTCCGGGGCGTCCTGTACCTCCAGCCTCGCGGTCCTCAACTGGAACCAGGTGCTCCTCTACCCGAAGGGCCAGCCCGCTCGCGACCTGCAATGCCGCGCTCGCGTGCGGTTGCCGCAGGGCTGGAAGTTTGGCACCTCCCTCAAGGTCGCGAAGGAGGAAGGGACGCTCATCGAGTTCGCCCCCGTCTCGCTGGAAGAACTGGTCGATTCGCCGGTGATCTGCGGCGTCCACTTCCGCGACGTGCCGCTCGGGCCGAGCGGTAACCCGTCGCACTCCATCGCCATCGCCGCCGACAGCGCCGCCGCCGCCGAGATGAGCCCAACCGTCAAGGCCAACCTCGACCGCCTCGTCGTCGAGGCCGGCAAGCTGTTCGGTACTCGCCATTATCGGTCTTACAAGTTCCTCTTCGCCCTGAGTGACCAGGTCGCTCATTTCGGCCTGGAGCACCATCAGTCCAGCGACAATCGCGCGCCGGAGCGTCTGCTGATCGACGACCGCATCCGCAAGACTGCCTGGGCCGGGCTTCTGCCGCACGAATATGTCCACTCCTGGAATGGCAAATATCGCCGTCCCGCGGACATGATCACCGAGACGTTTCAGGAACCCCAGCGGACGCAATTGCTGTGGGTCTATGAGGGGCTGACGCAGTATCTCGGCGCTGTGCTGACGGTGCGCTGCGGGCTATGGACCGAGGAGCAGTTCCGCGATAACCTCGCCCAGATCGCCGACTGGGCGCAGAACCAGCGCGGCCGCACCTGGCGCAACCTCGAAGACACGGCCGTCGCGGCACAACTGCTCTTTTATGCGCGCGGCGACTGGGCTTCGTGGCGGCGCTCGGTCGATTTCTACGATGAGGGCATCTTGCTCTGGCTGGAGGTCGATACGCTCATTCGCGAAAAAACGAAGGGCCAGCGCTCCCTCGACGATTTCTGTCGTCGCTTTTACGGCGGCAAAGATGGCGCCCCCAGCCTCAAGCCATTCACGCTCGACGACCTGGCCGCCGACCTGAACGCCGTCGCTCCGCACGACTGGAAGGAACTGCTGACCAAGCGCGTGACGGCGACGGCAGGAGCGGCGCCGCTGGAGGGGATTCGTCGCGGCGGCTGGAAGCTGACCTATGCGGCGAAGCTGTCGGACCTGCAGACAACCCGCGAGAGTGAGGACAAGATCATCGATCTGACGGCGTCGGTGGGCCTGCTGCTCAGGCAGGACGGGTCGGTGACGGACGTCATTCCCGGCAAGGCCGCGCAGAAGGCGGGCGTCGCTCCGGGCATGAAGTTGATCGCCGTCAACGGTCGGCGCTGGTCGAGCGAGCGGCTGCGCACGGCGCTGGCCGGAACGAAGACAGGCGGCAAGGTGGAACTGCTGCTGGAGAATGGCGAGTTCTTCCGGAACCTGCCGCTCGTGTATCGCGAGGGTGAGCGCTACCCGCGGCTGGAGCGCGAGGCGGACGCGACGGATTTGCTGGCCGTGATCGTGCGACCGCTGGCGGCTGCGGAGGCGTCGAAATCGACCAAGAGCGATAAATAAACTCTGTGTAGAAGTGGTTGGCAAACCCCGGAGCGCGGGCGTCTCGCCCGCTGCCAACCCGTCAGGATGCGGGCGGGACGCCCGCGCTCCGGGGAGTTGAAACCGCTTCGTAGCTGCCTGTCGGACTGATGATGAGTACCGCAACCTCTGTCGCCCTGGTCACCGGCGCCGGCAGCGGCCTCGGGCGGGCGTTGGCCCTTGCCCTCGCCGCCGAGGGCCACGCCATCGCCGCCGTTGACGTCCGCCCGGAGGGCCTTGTGGAACTGGAGCGGGAGTTGCCAGGCCGGATCGCCTGGGCGACCGCGGATGTTGCCGACGCCGCCGCCCTGACCCAGGCGACCGCCGACCTGGAGCGCCGGCTCGGCCCGATTGACCTGCTGATTGCGAACGCCGGCATTGGCTTCGAGACCTCGGCCCTGACCTTTCGCGCCGAGGACTTCGCCGCCCACATCCGCGTCAACCTGCTGGGCGTGGCCAACAGCGTCGCCGCGGTGCTGCCCGGGATGCTCCAGCGCCGCCGCGGCCATCTGGCGGCGATCTCCAGCCTGGCGTCGTTCCGCGGCCTGCCGTTGATGGCCGGCTACTGCGCCAGCAAAGCCGGCGTCAATGCCTTGATGGACGCGCTGCGCGTCGAACTGAAACCGCAGGGGATCTTCGTAACCACCATCTGTCCCGGCTGGATCCGCACGCCGCTGAGCGCCAATCTCAAATTCCCCGTGCCGCGGATGTTGGAAGTGGGTGAGGCGGCCCGGCGGATTGTACGGGCGCTCCGCGAGCGGCGCCCCTTCTTCGCCTTTCCCCGCGGCCCCGCCTGGCAGGTGCGCCTGCTCCGCTGGCTCCCCAGCCGTCTCAGCGATTGGCTTGTCGCGCGCCTGCTGCGGCGTGCCGCGCCAGAGAGTCCCGGCTAACGTCGCGCCGCAATTTCCGATTCCCGCCGGGCGACTTGCCCTTTATCATGAAATGACGTTACGCGCCCTGGGCGCACGTGAACCTCTCGGACCCTCTTCGCGAGCAATCATGGAATCCCTCTTCCGCTTCATCGCCTCGCCCAGCCAGTGCGGCTACTTGCCGGATCGGCTTTGGAGCCTGGAATACGACATGGTCGCGCGCATCACACCGGCGGAATACGCCGACCGCCTGCGCGCCGGCTGGCGCCGTTTCGGCTCCATGCTGTTCCGGCCGCGCTGCGAGGGCTGCCGCGAGTGTCGCTCCTTGCGGGTCGTCGTTGACCGTTTCCGCCCCGACCGCAGTCAGCGCCGCGCTGCCCGGGCGAACGCTGGCCAGGTCCAGCTGTGCATTGGTAAGCCCTGCGTCACCGCTGCCAAACTCGACCTCTACGACCGCTACCACGCCCACCAGGCCGACGCCAAGGACTGGCCGCAGCACCCCACCAAGGATCCCCACAGTTACGCTCAGTCGTTTGTTGAGAACCCGTTCCGCACGGAAGAATGGTGCTATTACCTGGACGGCCGGCTCATCGGCGTCGGCTACGTCGATGACCTGCCCGCGGGCCTGTCGGCGATCTATTTCTACTACGACCCCGACGAGCGGCAGCGCTCGCTGGGCACCTGGAACGTCCTGAACGTCATCGAGCAGGCGGCGGCGCGCGGTCTGCCGCACGTTTACCTGGGGTATTATGTCGCCCGCTGTCCCTCGATGCTCTACAAGGCCCGGTTCATCCCCAACCAGCTCCTCGGCGAGGATGGCGCCTGGCACGATTTCCGCACCTGAGGCCGCCTTACACCTGGTCGCCGATGTAGAACCCCA
>DASPXY010000918.1:0-5140 GCA_035637055.1 Gemmataceae bacterium
CTCTTTCCCCTGCACTTTCTTGGTGTTGGGAGCGCGGGGGTCGGCCTCGTCGAGCAAATCGACCAGCTGTCCCAAGAGGTCGGTGCGTTCCAGCTTTACCAGCGCTTCGCTGGCTCGTTTGGCGATAATCGGGAGGGGATAACGCAGCCCTTGCAGGACGATGTCGGTATAGTCGCGTTCGCGTCTCACCTTGAGGGCGTCAAGGGCAGCTTGGCGGATGTCGTCCTCGGCGGCGAAGATCGCCAGGCGTGCCAGCGCCTTCGTCGCATCGGCGTGGGCCACGCCGCTGAGGTACTTGGCCAACCCCAACCGCATGGCCGGTGCCTCTGCTGCCAACATTTGCATCAGGGCGGCGATGCGGGCGCGGGTCACGCACTCGGCGCGGGTGCGGTCTCCCGGCGGCGCCGCCTTATCCTCCTGAGCGCACGCTGCTTGATACCGCTCCCAGAAGGCTGCGGCGGTTGCGGGGGTCGTTGTCTGGAAAACGACTTCTTTGGCGTTCTTCACGTCGCCCTTGATTTCTATCGATTTCATATCAACGAGTGGCTGGAGGGCCTGGCGGACGGTGTTGACGGCGGTGGTGAACTGGCGGGCCTGTTCGCCCTTGGTGCGGCAGGCATCGCCCATCGCCACCGGCAGACCGCTCAGATCAGGACGCTCGGCGAAGAGGGCCTCCATGAAGGCGTCGTGCTTCTTGTTGTTGAGGTGATTGATCTTCGCCATCTGGTGTGCCGTTTCCCGCATGGCAGTCCCGTCCTTTGGCAGCGGCGCCTGGAACGCGACCTCCGGCACGCTGTTCAGGTCGTCCGTCAGCAAGGGCCCGCCAGAAGGCGCGCTTTTCGGCGGGGTTGGCAACAAGTCCTTCAGGGGCGTTTTCGGGTCGATCGTGAAGTTGAATTGCGGCACCGAGAGAAACCCCAGCGCGGGCGTTATCTGCGATTGCCTTCCGGACCCGGTGATGATAACTTGCGGCAACTTCGGCTCCGGTTTCGCTTCCCCCGGACCGGACGGCCGCGGCGCGACCTTGTCGCTACCTGGATCCTTATCCTTATCCTGCGCCCAGAGACGATCCCCACCTGTCCCAACCGCCATGCCGCACAGCAGCATCGCGCTGCCGACCAGCACCCTGACCATTGGCCTGCTACGCACTCTGTCGGTCATGATCGTTTCCCTCCTGAGATGAATGGGGCAACTCTGGCCCGCAAGGGCCATCAAAGGAAGACGAACCAGGCACCATCAAGCCAACGCGAAGGCAAACCCGTGGGTCAGCCACTCCAGCGGCACCGCCGGCTTGCAGCCCCGCGGCACGATCACGCGGCCGCCGTCACCTGGCAACTGACCATCGGCGGCCGCGAGAATGATCCGGGGCGTGCGCCCTGGCGTGAGCGCTCCGCTGAGCGAGCGGATCGTCTCCAGCACCGGCACCAACGAGAAGCAGCCGCGGTAACGCCCACCGTCGAGAGCGGAGCCCAGCGCGCAGTTCATCTTCTTATAAGACGATTCTCCGTCGCTCCCGGGCGCAATCACGATGTGTAACAACGGCAGCCCGGTGCGCTGCAGCACGCGCAGCATCCGCCGGTCGCGCCCTCCCTCACGCCCCGCGAGCGAATCGCCGCCGGTATCCACCCCGATCAACCGATCGAAGCCCAGCTGCTGGATCTCGCCAGGCAGCATCTCCTCGGCCCCCTTGCTGCTCAACAAAAAGACGAACGGGCAGCCATCATCGCCACGCGGGACGCTCTGATCGATCCGCGTCGTGCCGTGAGTCCGCCCTGAGCCTAACGCAACCGCCGGCCCGGAGAAGCGGCGAATGTGTTCGGTCACTCGCTCCAGGTGGCCGTCGTCCTCCTTCTTGGTGTTGCCGTAAATCACACCCTTTGCGTGCGCCACATCCAGCAGCCGCGACACCGCGTAGGCGGTGATGATATCGCAGCCGCCCCCTAACCCAAGCACCAGAACTTTCTGGCCCGTGACCTCGGGAAAGACGAACTGTTGTTGCAGCAACTCGACCATGGCTCAGGATCTCCTGGAACTTCGATGGACAGCCCGATGCGCGTGCAGCACAATAGCTGTTGTTCGTGGTGGATGGTGGATGGTGAAGAGGAAAAATGTTCCTCTTCACCATCCACCACCCACCATCCACCATCCACCTAGTTCTTGTGTCAATCCGGAGACTGTCATGCTGAACACGTCCTTGAAGGAAACGGTCGTTCGTCTGCTGCCGCGTGTCCAGGGCCCCGCCCAGTACCTCGGCGGCGAACTCAATGCCGTCGTCAAGGACCATAGGACCATCCGGGGCAAGCTCGTTCTCGCCTTTCCAGATACCTATACTCTGGGAATGAGCCATCACGGCTTGCAGGTGCTCTACACCATCATGAACAACGACCCGCAATGGGCGTGCGAGCGCGCCTTCACGCCCTGGGTCGATTTTGAGGAACTGCTGCGCACCCACCACCTGCCGCTCTACAGCCTGGAGACGTTCACCCCGCTGCGCCAGTTTGACCTGATCGGCTTCAGCCTGCAATACGAGGTCTGCTACACGAACCTGCTGACCATGCTCGACCTCGGCGGCGTGCCGCTGCACAGCAAGGATCGCACCCTGGACGATCCGCTCGTCATCTGCGGCGGCCCCGGCGCCCAGAATCCCGAGGTGCTCGCTCCGTTCGTTGACGTCTTCGTGATCGGCGACGGCGAGGAGAGCCTGCCCTGGCTGATGGAGCGCTGGATGAGCCTGAAAGAACGATGGCGAGTCGGGAGCGTGAGCGACCGGAGCACGCGCACCGACATCATCGCCGAGTTGGTCGGCTCGACGACCTGGGCGTACGCGCCGATGTTCTACGAGCCGGAGTATCACGCCGACGGCACCATCGCCGCGATCCATCGCACCCGCTCCGATGTGCCGCGCGAGGTCATCGCCACCACCATCAGCCAGGACTTCGACGACATCAAGCTGCCGACCCGGCCGATTGTCCCCTTCGTGGAGACGCCGCACGACCGCATCGCCATCGAGATCATGCGCGGCTGTCCGTGGCAGTGCCGCTTCTGCCAGTCCACCGTCATCAAACGGCCGCTGCGCGTGCGCTCCGTCGAGACGATCGTGCAGGCGGCGTTGGAGAGCTATCGCAACACCGGCCATCACGAGATTAGCCTGCTCAGCCTCTCCAGTAGCGATTATCCCAACTTTGAAGGGCTGGTAAGGCGTATGCACGAGGTGTTCACGCCGCTGGGGGTGAACATCTCGCTGCCGAGCCTGCGCGTCAACCAGCAATTACGCTCCTTGCCGCAGTTGATCAAGGGCGTGCGCAAGGCGGGGCTGACGCTGGCGCCGGAGGTGGCCCGCGACGACATGCGCGAGCAGATCCGCAAGAAGATCAAGAACGACGATCTCTATGAGGGCTGCCGCGAGGCGTTCAAGCACGGCTGGCAGAAGGTCAAACTGTACTTCCTGTGCGGCCTGCCCGGCGAGCGCGAGGTGGACCTCGACGGCATCGTCGAGATGGCGGAGCATATCGCAACCATTGGGAAGGAGGTGCGGGGGCGCTACGCCGAGGTGACAGCATCGGTGTCGAACTTCGTGCCCAAGCCGCACACGCCGTACCAGTGGAACGGCATGCAGACGCGCGAGTACCTGCGCTGGGCGGGCCAGCACCTGCGGCAGCGCCGCCGGCTGCGTGCGGTGCAGATCAAGCAGCATGACGTCGAATGCAGTCTGCTGGAGGGCGTGCTGACGCGCGGCGACCGGCGCATCGCGCCGGCACTGGAGGAGGCATGGCGACGTGGCTGCCGGTTGGATGGATGGCGGCAGTGCTTCAAGCCGGAAGTGTGGTGGCAGACATTCGCCGACCTTGGCATCGACACGGCCTGGTACTCGCAGCGGACGCGGCCGATGAGCGAGGTACTGCCGTGGGACGCGATCAACGTCAAGAAGCCGGGGCGCGAGTTTCTGGAGAAGGAGCAGACGCGCAGTCTGCTGCAGTTGCAGGTGATGGCCGGCGCGGAGTAAACTGTGTGGACAAAGGGAGACAAAACGGAGGTGTACGTCAATGGCCATCGCAAATGAAGTCGAGCCGAGAACGCGCCTGTGGACCCTAGAGGAGTATTACCGCCTGTCGGAACTTGGTTTCTTCCAGGACCAGCGGGTGGAGTTAATCGCAGGAGAGATCATTCAAATGCCGGCCCAGAAAAACCCACACTCCTTGGGGATCGGGCTCACGGAAGATGCGCTGCGCGCCGCTTTCGGCCCCAATTCTTGGGTCCGAGGGCAGATGTCCCTGGATTTGAGCCCCCACTCGGTGCCCGACCCGGATGTCGCCGTGGTCGCCGGCTCCAAGCGCTCCTACGCTGGCAAGCCCGTTCCGACGACGGCTCTTCTCATCGTCGAGGTGAGCGCGACGACCTTACACTACGACCGGGGCCGCAAGGGCAGCCTGTATGCAAGTGCTGGCATCGCCGATTACTGGATCCTCAACGTGGTGGATAACCAACTCGAAGTCTACCGAGATCCTGCGCCCGACAGCGCCCAGCCCTTCGGCTACGGCTACACTACCCGGCTATTCCTCGAACCCAACGATGTCGTTTCCCCCCTGGCGGCGCCGAACGCCAAGATCACGGTTGCCGACCTGCTGCCCTGACGCTGGACGCAGAGCAACTCGGCTTCCCGAGAAAAGGAACCGGCCATGTCTGTGCCGATCAGTTGCCCGCACTGTCGGGCACAGTGCCTCTTCGGCGACGAGTTCCTCGGGCGCACGGTTCAGTGTCTTTACTGCGGCAAGCAGATGCGGCTACCACCAAACAGTCCGGCGGCCGTGGCCCCTGCACCGCGCCGGCCCGTCCCCGCGCCGCCGCAAGCCGTGCGGCCTGCTCTGCCTCCGGTGCCCCGCCAGGCACCCGCGAAAGTCGCCGCCCCCCTGCCGCCTGTGCCTGTTGCAGTTGTCGCCCGCACGCCGCTCCCTGCCGTTCCCGTCGAACCATCTCCGTCCCCAACGCCTCTCCCGCTGCGGATCGTACGCGGCCTGTGGGGAGTCGTTCGCTTCGTGATCGTCTCCCTGGTCGTGGGACTGTTCCGCCTGGGGCGCTGGCTGTATGGCCATCCGCGCGTGGCGCTGGCGTCGCTTGGAGTGGCGGTGTTCCTGACGGTGAC
>DASPXY010000919.1:0-22478 GCA_035637055.1 Gemmataceae bacterium
GCCGAGATGGGCAGAGGCCCGCGCCGTTCGACGCCGAAGACGGTCGCGTTGGCCTGTTGATCGTCCTGAAGCGCGGATAGTCCTCAATGGCCCGGTAGTTACAGGCGCTACCGCCGGGCGTTCTCCTGACGCAACTTCGTCTTCCTCCGGTAGCACCGAACGCCGAGGGCCGACAGGCCCAGGCTGGCCAGGATCAGGCTCGTCGGCTCCGGCACGTCGCTGATAACGGTTGTGGAGCCTCCAGAACCTGTGACGGTGACGTTGGCGCCGAGCCGCCCTGGACTGTCCGGCGCGGGCGGGACGAACAGGCCGACCGTCACCAGGTACTGATTACCGCCCAGGCTGAGCGACTTCGCCACGTCCCCCTGGAAGCTGTTCGTCAGCGCGCCGGTGCTGCCCAGCGACCCGCTCAACGCCCCGGAGAAGGTGAGGTCGCCCGATTCGTGTGAGGCGTTGTCGGTCAGGTGCAGCGTCAGGCCATACCCCTGGTTTGTGAACGTGGCCGTGCCGGAAGCGGGGGTCGAAGCGTTCAGGGTAGCCGCGAGGACACCGTCCCCACCTGTCTGGGAGCCAAAGAGCGGACCACCCGAGGCGGGCGCGAACGTCACCTTGCCCAGGCTGCCGTCGTCGGAGGTTACAACGCCGGGGTTGCTCGACCAGGAGTACGACCACGCAATTGGGTCGGCGGAGGCGCTGGCCCCGCCGAGGAGCAGGAGAATGAGGGCGGCGGTCGGGATCAACAGTCGGGGAGGGGTCATGTGTGGACTCCTTCCGGGGGGAAGTTCACCGCCCACTTCGGCGACACCCGCTTACTACCCGAGAGAGCCTCCAGGGTCAACAGATCCTCGTGCCCGCGCGGTGGGCCTTCTCCCGGCACGGCACCCCTCCCGCATGGCCTGGCCTCCCAGAGCCACGACCCGGGCGGTTAAGCGGTCGCCTTGCGGTTCCGAGTGAAACGGGTGGGCGGACGCCTGCACCCTCTTGACAGCGGGACACGGCGCGTTCTAATCATGTTTTTCAGGTGTGAAGAACAACCATCGTCGAGGAGAGACCCTTCTCCGGCAACAGGGCGCGTTGGAAAGGAGGGCACCGCCGTGAGCTTGAACAACGTGATCGTTTCGCCCTTCAGCACTACTCCCACGCCCCGACCGCCGGCAGCCCCCAGGCAAAGCCCGGCGTGCGGATCGAACCTCCCTCCAGCCGCTCCACCCGACCCGACACCGGAGAACAAAGCGGTGCTGGCGCTCGTGGCAACGGCACCGTCTGAACCGGCGCCGCCTCATTAGAGCCCCAGAGAAAGGGGTAAATCCACCGGGGGAATGGCCAACGAGGGCGCGACGAAGTGACCGTGGCGCCCCGCGACCAAGTGACTGTCGGGTCATCCTGGCTACTTGGCTGCTGAGGCAGCGCGACCAACTGACCGCTCTTCTCTGACGGTGAATCAACAGCTTGGCCATTGCTGCAATGCTCCCTTTGAGGCATTTCAACTCTTCAGTGGCTGCGGGAGAGAGCGGAGTCAGTGGCGCGACCAAGTGACCGTGGCTGGCACACTCACAGGAGAGGAACTTGGGTGATCTTCGGGGCCACGGGCGGGCGGCTGGAGTGGAGCGTCATCCCGCGTTCGTCGGCTTCAACCTGGGCAGTGGGGTAGGCGGCCTGGACCTGCCGGAGCGTATGCAGGAACTGGCGCCGGAAGTCGCGGACGCGGGAGAACCCCTGCCCAAACTGCTCGTGCAGTGAGGTCCAGGCGACGAATTGCGGCTTCCTGCCCGGCATCCGGTGCAAGCGCTGCGCCAGCCAGACATAAGCGTCCAGCGCCATCGAAGAACCGGAGAGTGCCGCAATGGCCCGGTGGTCGAGGGGCACCGCATGCCGGCCCAAGCTCTCGAAGTATTCGTGGCTCAGCCGGACACTGGATGGCCAGAGCACCCGCTGATCGGGCTGCTTCGGGAACCATAGGTCAAAGGCGGACACGATCTGCGTGTTGACCTGGACAGCCCTCCCCTCTTCCACCACGCCCATGCGGAGCGTAGAGGCGGCGAGTCGGGCCAGCTGCTGCTTGAGCCCCTTGAGGTGGTGGCCGTTGGTTTCCATGCCGAGCGAGCGGGCGAACGCGGTCATCGAATCTTCCACATCAACGATGGGCGATGCTGTGCGGATCGCCTCGCTCGCCAGGTGGATCAGCACCAGACGTGGCTTCTCGCCGTAAGGAAGCCCCAGATGGACGAACTCGCCGGCGCGAGGATCGATGGCAGAGCCGGCCTCGATGCGCAGCGCCGCTCCGCCCTGCTTGCGGTCCCACTCCCGGACATGATCTCCAGGATTCTTGTACGGAATCCCGCACTGGCACTGAACGGTGTGCAGGAAGTCGATGCGATCCGGTGGCTCGGCCCTGATCGCAGCAGAGGCTTCGATCAGTCGCTCCTGGTTGCGGGTCAGGGTGAGCTGCTCCGGGTGCTTCACCCTCCCCTCCCGGCGATGGCTGGAAGTTGTTGCGGTGGAGCGATCATGAAAGGTAACCGTTTGCTTTCAGCCAAGGCTCCAGGGCCGCCTCCAGAATGTCCTGCACGGTGTTCGGCTCGATGCCCTGCAACTGCCGCTCCAGCGAGGCGCGCTTCAGCGCCTGGGCGATGTCTGCCCGAACCCGGGTGGTAAACGGCATCCGGCTAACCGACAGCGTAGGCTTTCCAGGAAGATTCTCGACAGAAACCGCGGCGGCAGCAGGAGCCGGGAATTGAGCCTTGCCGTTGGTCTGGTAGACGAACTGCTGTTCAACGCCCGGCTCCACTTCGGGTTTGGTCTTCAATCCGTCAACCAATGGTCTGCGTTCCCCCATAGGCTTTGTCCTCCCGTTGCCAGTTTATGCGGCGGATTCGAGCACTCTGGCTCCCTTGGCCGCACGCTGCTTCCGCTTGCTCCGGCCGCGGTAGGCTTCCGGCAGAACCTCGCGGAACAGATGTTCGATCTCCTGGGCCGCTTCCTTGGCCCGCGCGCCCAGCTTCCCCACGACGGCGCCCTGGCCAGGTGCATCGGCATAGATCTGTTTGAGTGTGACCGCAGTGGTGGCAAGCGGCAGCTCCAGGGCTGCGGCCGCATCCTTCATGTCCTGAGTCAGGCGGTATGTCTTACCGACCATGCTCAGGACGATGACAGCACGCGGCTTGCCCCGGCGAATGTCCTGAGCCTGCCGGAGCACTGCGGTTGCCTGGGCGAGCGCCCGTACTTCCAGCATACTGGCCTTGCAGGGCACGATAGCCAAGTCGGCACGGAGTAAGAGAGCCCGGCTTGTCTCGGTGTTACTGCCAGGACCATCGGCAACGATAAAATCAGCTTCCTGGCCGAGCTGCGGCAGCTGGTCAAGGATCTGGTCGGGGTTGGCCAGCCGGACGGCGCGAACTTCCGGCACCGCCTCATGCAGCCATTCGGAGGAAGAGTGCTGGGTGTCGCAATCTGCAAGGACAACGCGGTGCCCCTGCTCGTGCAACCAGGCGGCGAGATGCACGGCGAGCGTGGACTTCCCTACCTCACCATTCGCAGAAAGGAGACTGGCAGTATGCACGATCACCAGCAGCAGAACGAACCGGACTGGGGAGGGCCGGTCAAAGACATGAAGGAGACCATGAACTTCACTGTCGGGCTGGCTCAGATGTTTGCGTTCCCGATGAGCGCACTCTGGACCCGGCCGGGCACCACGGGCGACCGGTACTTCACCGGTAGGGCGGCAATCGGGCTGATCCTTATGGCGGTCTGCATCGCCCTCGGCATGGGGGAATATGACGGTCACATCGCCCTCGCCGCGTTCTTCCTCGTGCTGTTCGTCCTGGCCGTCCACAAGGCCAAACGGAACAAGCTGCAACAGGAAGGCCAGCACGTCCACAGTCGGTTCTGGGGCGTGAGTTGGTGCAAGGGCAACGAGTATACGGCCAAGAACACGGAAGCGTCGCTCACGATCCTGTGGGGCTTCCTCTGCCTCAGCTTCTCGATTGGGCTCGGCGCCTGGATGATCGCTGCTGGCGTCGGCATGGCGATAAGCGTGGGCGTGACCAAGATGGAGCAGGGAGCTCGGGCCAGATCAATGCGTGATGCCCGCTGGGAACAGGAACTAATTGTGATGGAGGAGATGCGGCAGAACAAGAACTAAACAATTCCAACTGACGCTCGCCCTTACGTTTCTGAGGAGGAAGTAACATGCCTCGCAGTCAGGTCGAGCCGACGCCGCAGCCCACGGTGTTGCAGCAGTTCATCGAATCGGCCAAGGCGGCACGGGAGACGGTCAAGGCCATCTCCGACAGCCCGCACATGGCCCCGGTTCACGCCCTCATCCGACAGGGCGCTGATGAAGTCGCCCAGCTGCGTCCGGCATTCCCTGATAGCAACGTGCGCAATCAGGGTGAACCGGGACAGATGTTCGAGCCGACCCCGCAGCTCATCACTGAGCAGATGACGGGGCGGCAGGTCAACTTGGAGATGGATAGGTGATTCGGTGAGAAGGTGGGAGGAGATGCTCTTCATTTGTCCGGAGTGCATCTCCTCCACCTGACGAACCCCAAAGAAAGGTGGGGCCGGAGAGGGGTCGAGGGCACGGGGCGAACCCTAGAAAAGTATACCCCGGTTGCCCGCCTACTCTCTGCCTTACCACAACACACAGAAAGGGTCAAATATGGACTGGTTCTGGGGCTTGATGCTGATCGTCATCGCGATCGGGCTCTTCCTGAGGTGGGCCAACAATCAGGCCAACCAAAATCCGATCACCCAGCAGATGAAGACCAGCCTGCTGGAGCGTTTCCTGGGGAAGAAGTGACCTGAAGGGAAGGCTGCGGCTCCGCCTCCTACTGAATTCGGAGTATCCCCGGTCGGTGGGGAACCTCACCGCAGCCTGCCCTTCCTTACCACAACTACACACGGATGGCAACCTGGCCACGGATGGCCCTTTGGAGTTCCAACATGAAAGCCTACATCCCTGCACTCCTCTTCGCGTCCCTTGGGTTCGGCGGCACTTTCGCCTTGGACTATGTCAAGAAAGCAGCTGAACAACAGCATCAGGAAGCGAAGCAGCTTGACCAGCAGCTGAGCGATAACATCCACGCCGCTGTCTCGAATCCCCTACCTGATCCCGCACGCCCAGACCGGGAGCGACTATTTCAACCCGACCCCAGCCTTGTCGTACAGAGCCCCGAGAATGTGACGCTCGCTGGGAAACGGGATCAGGCAAAGCGCCTCGGCGACATCTATTCCAAAGCAAGCGACTACATCGCCTATGCGGGAATCGGGTGTGTCATCTTGGCGGTAATCACGCTTTTTTGGGGAAGCAGCCACAAGCCGCCCCCTCAATCCGAGGGCACCCAACAGCATGTCTACTTCGATGATCCAGAGTCCGAAGCGAAGTTCATGCAGGGGCTTTCCGATCTCACGCAGAAGTATGGCCGTAAGTCGCCGCCATCCTGAGCAAAGGGGAATGCCGGTGGGACACATGTTAAGGCACGATGCAGCTTGGGCGGCCGCCCAAGTCTTGACCGAGATCGTCGCCCCAGCGCTTCGGCCAGAAGAACATCGCGAATGCGTTTCGGAATTCTACCGCGTGGTTCTCGCTGCTCTGGAGGCGTACGAACAGCAATCACAACGCGAAGCACTGAGATTAAAGCCCTCGAAAAACTGAGGCATCCATGAAGCCAAACGACAAACCCGCCGAGGATCCGCAGGCCCGCGTCCGGCAGCTGGTGGCGAGGTACACGGATCAAGGCCCTGCCGTCCTGGCCGGCATGAACCTCGCCGAGCGGCTCCTTCTGCTCTCGGCCAAGCAGCTCCATCTTGGCCTGGTCGCGGGCCGGTGCGAGCAGGGCGAAGGATTGCACGTCAATGTCCCGCTGAAGCGGTTGCTGGAGCGCGACGTGAACGAAATCGGGAAGTCGCTGCAGCCGCGGCGGCTCGAACTGGAAATGGAGAGATGACCGATGGCCAAGCAGCAGAAACAACACGACCTCAGCAAAGACCAACGGCTCCTGGCGATCCTGAGCCGGGGCATGCCGGTTCCGGACGGCGTTTCGCTGGCACCCACCCCTTGGCAACGCGCCGAGGAAGAGCGACCCCGAGGCCCTCGCCAGAGCCGACGCCCAGGTCGCCGTCTTGAAGGCGGCCGACTTCACCAGCTGGAAGCGCGATCCCAGTTTCCAAGCGGGCATGGGCTTCATCCCGGAAAAGACCGGCAAATGGGACGGCCTCACTGACGCGGGCAAGTTGTCGGCTCTCGACAACGGGGTCAACTGGGACGGTGTTTCCCGCCGGGACAAGACCCGGCTGTTCGCCCGCGAGGTGGACCCGGAGAAGGTCTCCGTCGGCATCCGGGCGCTGTTCTTCGGTGCTGAGAAGGTCTTCGGTAAGGCCGAGCCAGAAAAGGCCGCGGGGAAGGATCGGGGGCCGCAACTGGAGAAGTAAGATCATGACCACAAAGCACCGGCCACTGTATCTCACCCGCGAAGCCCGTGCCGCTCTCGTGCGCGAGACGTTTGATGCCATCGCCACGGTGGGCTTCCTGAAGTGGCGGGCCGAAGAGCGGAAGCTCGGCGTCTCAGTCAACGAGCAGGACCGTCAGGCGTACATGGAGCACTTCAGGCAGTCGTACCAGCCCGAGTTTCAGGCGATGGCTGCCAAGGCCACAAATGATCGGCTGTACGGGCTGCTGGAAGACTACACGGAGCAGGCGAATGCGATGGGCTTGGAGGAGTGGAAGCGTGAGCAACAAGCCAAACCAAGAAACCGCGGCCCCGAACTGGAGCGATGATGAGAACGCACGTTTGCTTTCGAT
The DNA here is from genome assembly GCA_035637055.1 of Gemmataceae bacterium. Taxonomy (GTDB): domain Bacteria; phylum Planctomycetota; class Planctomycetia; order Gemmatales; family Gemmataceae; genus DASPXY01. The sequence goes on from DASPXY010000919.1 coordinate 6,803, forward strand.
GCCCAGTGTGCCGTCGCACGCTCAGGGCTGGTCGCAGGTATGCCGGTTGCATCGTCCGGTGTCCACATTGCCGCCGTCGGCTGCTGTTACGAGAGCGGCTCTTTTTTCCAGGGAGGTTCTGGCCGTGGAAGCCCAACTGGAATTGACTCCCATCGCGGCGGAAGAGCCGCCACCGCCCGCTGAGCCGGAAGAGTCCTTCGACGAACTGTGGGAACGTCTGGCGCTCAACCTGGAGATGGGCACGGTTGCCGAACTGCTGCGTGACGCCCTCCAAACCTCAAACAATGGAGATGTTCGATCATGAAAAAGATTCCACTGTGGCTCGTCTGCTTTGTGCTCATCGGCGTCTGCTTCGACTTCGCCGCGCCTGCCCTGAAGGCGTCCGGCACGCCTGCTGTCGCTCTTTTCGGCTGGGTGGTCTGGTGGGGCGGCTTCGTCCTGCTCGGGGTGTGGGGATGGCTCGCGATCACCATATCTCTCGGGATCATCCAACGCAGCCAAGAAGCCAAAGTAACGGAACCGGAAGAAGGCGACCCCGGCGATACGATGGACGCCGGTTATGACGAGGTGATGCCGTGACTGTTGAAGACCGGCTTGACCGGATCGAGCGGCTTCTGACCTGCTTGGTCGAGCGGCAGACGATGCGCGATTGGTATTCCACAGACCAGTTCGCCCAGATCGTCGGCAAGGCCGAGTTCACCGTCAGGGAGTGGTGCAGGCAGGGCAGAATCCACGCGGAGAAGCGCCGCAGCGGTCGCGGCGCTCATCCGGCGTGGGTCATTTCGCATGAAGAACTGCAGCGGTTCCAGCGAGAGGGGCTGCTGCCGATCAGAAATGGGCAGGCAGAGTAGCGGACCCGTTATCCGCTACTCTGCTGGCTCTTTGTCGGGATATTAAATCTCAAGCAATAACTGCATTGGGAAAATAGCCGCAATAGCCAGAGCCCGTCGTAAGTTCGTGTGGGACTCTTCGCCACGTTCCTCCGGCGCGTGGCGAAACGACCGCCCGCGCATCATCGGAACAGGCGGGCATGAAAAGTTCCACGCTGTAGTCGAGCTTCCAGATCAGGTCCAGCGCGAGGCCGAATGCCGTCCAATCAGTGACGAAGTTAGGAACGGGCCTTTCTCCGTACCTGTCCACGAGTTTGTCTTCTTGTACGTGACCGCCTTCGTCGTGATACCTGAACAGGATGGCGGCCAGGAGGCAGTCCAATTGCCTGTCGGTCATCGACCTCAGCTCCTCAAGCGAATGTTGCATTCCCCACTCCTTCTCTTCCTCACTCCGCACTCAGAAAGCTCCGGCGATGGCCTCCTGCTGGGCGTTCGGGGCCAGGTGGCGGTAACGCCGCCGCTGCTGCTCGGTCTGGTGGCCCATCCACTCGTCGATGAAGCGCTGGTCGATCCCCTTGGCCGCTAGGATCGAGCAGAACGAGTGACGGAGCACATGCCAGCCTTTCATCACCGTCCACTTGCTGGCCGCCAGCACGCGGCCGAAGTGGTCCCGCATCTCGTTGCGGGTCAGGGCACCCTGAGCCGGTTTCTCCCGCACATGGACGGTCGCCAGCCGTCCTTTCAGCGATGACGGCCGGACCTTCTCATCCTGATGGCCGGTCGTCGGGCTCCTCTTCTTGCTTCGGGTAACCACGCCGGCATGGCAGAACAGAGCAGGGCCACCCGGATGCCCTTTCAGCCACTCCTGCAGCACACCACGCAGGAACGGCGTCAGCGGCACGCGGCGGGTGGTCCGCTGATCCCGGCTCCGCTTCTTCTCGCGAATCGTCACCACGCCGGCGGCGAAGGCCACGTCGGTCACGAGTGCCCTGATGATTTCGCTGCGGCGTGCCCCGGTGTGGGCGGCGAAGCAATACACCACGTAAATCCACGGGTGCTGGGCCATGTCCTTGACAAAGGCGAGCAACTCGGCCAGTTCGGGCGCTGTGAGGTACAGGCATTCCCAGAGCATGTCGGGATCGCCGCCGCCAGCGATCTGCCGGTGGATCTCCGCCATTGTCATGAAGGGCGGCTTCTCGTCCGCTTTCGGGTAACGGAGGCCCCGGTTGGGAAAGCGGCCCGAGGTCAGGTCCATCGGCTCGCCCCAGTTCCACGCTGCCCGGAGCGACGCCACCTCCTTGCGGATCGTAGCCGGGGCCACACCATCCTTGGCCCGCTTATTGACGTATTCCTGCAACTTGGCCAGCTTCAGCTCGGGCAGCGGGAAGGCATCGCCGAGGAACCGGCAGACGTGGTTCAGGTGCAGCCTGCACGTATCAAGGCTGTTGGCCTCGATCGTGCCGTTGCCGTAGGTGGTCAGGTAGCGGTCCTTCAGAAGGGCAACGGTGACGGCCTGGCGGGGGTTGAACGGCGTGTTATCGTTGGCGGCCTGGGGCGGCTTGCCGTCGAACTGGATGAAGGTCACAATGTCGATGCCGTCGGGGACGGTCAGCAGCCGCTGTTTGACCCGCATCAGCAGGTAATCGACCTGGGCAGCTTTGGCCTCGGCCTCGCCTTGCGCGACCTCGCCGAGCGTGAAGGTGTAGCGCCTTCCGAGGTGCATGAACAGGATGCGGTAACTGTCGTTTCGGACTTGCAGGGTAGCCACGGTACACTCGCTGCTGCGCGAAGCCAACGTCAGACTTGCGAGTGTACCAATTTTGTACCAGAGCCGGAAGCGGGTGGTCGGGAAACTATGGCGGGGAAAGGCTTTACGTCGCGTGGGGTCTATAGCCCCTCAACCTGGCGCGTCTGCCAATTCCGCCACTCCGGCTCATGGCATGTTGAGATTGTAAACGCATTAATCGTTTGGCTTTACGACGAAATCAGAAACCTACGTCCCTTTTTTATTCTACAGATGTCGGGATCGCGTGGCCAGCCCCTGCACTATTTTGTACCACCCACGAGGTCGCTTTTCAGGATACCTCACTTCGACAGACGAACCAGCCGCGCACGGCCGCGTCCTTCTCCAGCCGGCTCCGAAAAGCGGCGGTCCGCTCGCGGAGCAAGCGGACTACTTTTCCGATAGCGTGGAGTTCTTTAGTTCCTGAACAACCCCACGTAGAAACTGAAGAGCTGCGTATTGTCGTTCGGCCCACGCACGATGGGGAAGCCGAAGTCCAGGGCGATCGGCACCGGGCCCAGCATCGGTACTGTCACCCGCAGCCCCACACCGGCCGAGACACGGTAGTTGTGCAGCGACACATTGCTCTCCACCGTGCCCGAGTCCAGGAACGCCACCACGTAGAGCTGGTCGTTGGCCTTGATGGGGATCTGATATTCCAGGCTGTTGAGGAACATGAAGTCGCCGCCGACCTTGAACCCGGGGAAGCCCGGAGTCTCCGGACCGACGCCACGAAACGCGAAGCCGCGCAGGCTCTGGAAACCACCGGCGTAGAAGCGCTCGAACACCGGCGCATCGTGGCCCGCAAAGGCCACCTGGCTGCGCAGCGCCAGCACGTGCCGGCCGCTGCCGTCGGGCCGCTGGTACGTGTAGAAATACTGCGACCCTTCCAGAGTCACGATCGGGAACGAGTAACTGCCGAACATCTGCTCGAACGACGCGCTGAAGGTGCTGCCTTCCGTTGGCTTCAGATACGAGTCGCGCGTGTCCAGGTTCAGGCTGACGCGCGGCCCCACCAGCAGGTGCTCCCCGCGGGCCTCCTGCAGGTCCGGCGGCGCAAAGATCGGGACGTCCTGGGCGCCAACGCCCTCCAAGCGCACCCCGCCGGTAATGCTCCAGAAACGATTCAACTGATAACCCAGCGTCACCCGTGTGCCGACGCGGTTCTCGGTGTATTCGTTGTAAATCCGCTGGTAGTAGTAGGCGCTCGTGCTCAGGCTGATCGGCCGGTCGAACAGGTACGGCTCGCGGAAACTGATCGTGTAGCGCTGCAACTGCGTGCCGGGCACCGCCTCGATGCGGAACTCCTGACCGCCGCCGCGAAACGCCCGGCCCGCGAACACGTCGTCCAGACTGGTCGGCGGCCGCAGAATGTCGAAGTTCTTCTCGTTGAGGACGATGCTGCCCACCAGGCCGGCGTTCGAGTTGACGCCCAGGCCGAACATCAGGCTGCCGGTCGGCTGCTCCTGCACGATCACGCGGACATCCTTGTACGGACTATTGGGATCGTCAGGCTCCTCGATGAGGATCCGTGGCGGTCCGCCCTTCTCGGGGCTCAACTCGAACAGGCCCGAGCGGGCCAGGTCTTTCTCAGCCTGGCGAATCGCAGGCAGGCTCAGCACCTGACCGGGGTAGAACTGCAGGAAATGCCGGATGACACGATCCTTCGTGACCGTGTTGCCGTCGGGGGTGATCTGGCCCACCTTCGACGGCCCGCGCTCCAGAACCTCGTACTGCACGCGCACCACGCCGGGATCCTTCTCCGAGAAAAACAGTTTCTTGTCGGTCGCGACGCTGTAACCGCGATAGCCGTACAGGTCGCCGATGTTGCGGATGTCCGCCTCGACGGCCGGCTCGCTGTAGACGTCGCCCTGCCGCAGACGCACGAAGCCGCGCACGAAATCGCGATCCAGCGCGCGCGGCCCGTCAACGACCACGTCGCCGATGCGATACCGAAGGCCCTCGTGAATGTGGAAATTGACGTCCACCGTACACAGATCGTCGTTGAAAATGACCTCCCGCGTGACGCGCGCATCGAGATAGCCGTTCGCCTTGTAATACTCTTCGAGTTTGATGGCGTCGTGATCGACCATCTGCGGGATGTACTTGGCGCCGATGAGGGCGAGCGGCGTCAACGGTTGGCGGCTGTCGATCTGAGTCTTGAGGCGGGCGCCGCTGGCCAGCGTGTCGTTGCCGGTGAAGCGAATCTTGCGGATCTTGAAGACCGGCCCCTCGGTGACGTTGAAGACCACACGCTCGTCGCCGATCTTGTTGCCCTCTTCGAGATGGACGCTGGCGAGCAGGCGGCCTTTTTTCCGGTATTCCTCCTGGATGGTGTAGCAGGCGCGGATGTTCTCCGACGGATTGAGCGGAGCGCCGCGGCGAATCATCGTGAGCTTGTCGAGTTCGTCGGGTTTGAAGTGATGCGCGTTCTTGTAGATGACCTCGCGAACGACGTTGGGGTGTTCCTCGACGATGATGTGAACGGTAACGCCGCCGTTCGGCTCGGTCTTGAGTTGGACCGGGTGGAAGCCGCTGAACCAGCGCGTCGCGGCAAGCGTGCGCAGATCGTCCTCCAGAACAGCGGGGTTGTACTCCTGCCCGGGGCGCGTCTTGAGGCGGTTCTTGACCTCCTCGGGGGAGATGGTGCGGCAACCATGCACCTCGACCGCGTTGATGATGACCGGCTGTCCGCCGCCGGGCGCCTGGGCCAGGGCGGTCGCGCTGGTAATGGTCCCGGCCGCGACTGCGAGCAGCGACCCCAGCATGAGGAGCCGGCACCACGCTGGCGATGACACCTTCCCGGTGACGTGTCCCGTCCCTTTCATAGGGTTGTCCCTCGGAGCTAATGGCCGATGGCGCGAATAGGGAAGGCGAGCGATAGTCAAACAGGACGGCACTGTCAAGGCGAACTTTGACGCCAGCGAAAGTACCCAGTACAAAGTACCGAGTACCGAGTACCGGGTATAAAGTGCCCAGTATCGAGGAGCGAGGGCGGCTTCCTCGGCGCTGGTTACTGCATACTCCGTACTGTGTACTCGGTACTGTGTACTCTTTACTCGGTACTCCGTAGATGTCTTCGCGTTATCTTGTCACCGGCGCCACTGGCTTTGTCGGCGGGCACGTGGCCGAGGCGTTCGTCAAACGGGGCTGGCCCGTCAGCACGATCGCGCGGCCATCCAGCGACACGAAACTGCTGGAAGCGTTGGGCGTCACGATCCATCGCGGCGACCTGACCGACGCGCGCGTGATCGCCAGCGCCATCGCCGACGTGGACGCCGTCGTCCACTGTGCCGCCAAGGTCGGCGACTGGGGGCCGGTGTCCGACTACCGCGCCGTCAACGTCGATGGGCTGCGCAACCTGCTCGACGCCTGCAAGGGTCAGGCTCTGTCGCGCTTCATCCACGTCAGCACGCTGGGGGTCTACGCGGCGCGGCACCATTACGGCACCGACGAGAGCGTGCCGCTGCCGGCCAAACACGCCGACGGCTACTCCCAGAGCAAGGTCGAGGCGGAGCAGTTGGCGCTGCGCTACTACAAGGACTTCGGCGTGCCGGTGGTGGTCTTGCGGCCGGGGTTCGTTTACGGCCCGCGCGATCGCACCGTCCTGCCGCGCCTGATCGAGAGCCTGCGTGCCGGCACGATGCGCTATCCGGGGGCGAAGGGCCGGCGCGCGCTGAATACCATTTTCATCGGCAACCTGGTGCAGGCGATCTTTTTGTCGTTGGAGAACGACCGGGCCGTCGGCCAGATCTACAACCTGACGGATGGGGAATTCGTCTCGAAACGGCGGTTTGTCGAGTACGTCGCCGACGCGATGGGGTTGCCGCGGCCGACGCGGGCGCCGCCGCTATGGCTGGCGCGCTTCCTGACGTGGTGGGTCGAGGGCTGGGCGAAGTGGCGCGGCGCCACGCAGGCTCCCCTCTTCACCAAGGCGCGGTTGAAGTTCCTCGGTTTCAATCTGGACTTCAGCATCGAGAAGGCGCGGCGCGAACTGGGCTACAACCCGCGCACCAGTTTCGACGACGGCATGTACGAGACGATGGCGTACTACAAGAAACAGGCCCACGACCCTGCGACCGTTTAGCGGTGGTGGAAACCCCTCCCCCCAACCCCCTCCCCTGTAAGGAGAGGGGGAGAAGAAAAGACGCTGTTGTGCTTGCTCCCCCTCTCCGCTTCGGGGAAGGGGTTGGGGGGAGGGGTTTCCACCGCAGCCAAACGGGGGTTGTGGGTAATCCCGTTCGCCCTTTCTCAAGGAGGTGTCCGATGTCCGAACTGCAGGGCAAACGTGCTGCCGTCCTGGTCGAGCAGATGTACCAGGAGATGGAGGTTTGGTATCCTATTTATCGTCTGCGTGAGGCCGGCTGCAAGGTGACGTTGGTCGGTCCCGAGGCGAGCCAGACCTACCCGAGCAAGTTGGGCTATCCAGTCAAGAGCGACAAGGCGGCGAAGGACGTCAGCGCCGACGACTTCGATTTGCTGGTCATTCCGGGCGGCTATGCGCCGGACCACATGCGCCGCTGCGACGCGATGATTCGCCTGGTGAGCACGATGGCCGAGCAGGGCAAGCCGGTCGCGGCGATCTGCCACGGGCCGTGGATGCTGTGTTCGACCCAGGCCCTCAAGGGCCGCAAGGCGACGTGCTTCTTCGCCATCAAGGACGACGTCATCAACGCCGGCGGCAAGTACGTCGATCAGGAAGTGGTGCGCGACGGCAACATCATCACCAGCCGCAAGCCCGACGACCTGCCGGCGTTCATGCAAACGCTGATCCAGGCCGTGCGGGAACTGAAGCCGGCAATGGCTGGTGCCCGCTGACAGTCGCAGGGTCCAGGCGGCCCGCACAGGTAGCGGGCCGCCTTCTTTTCGAGGTGAGCCCATGAAACCCGTCTGGATCAAGTATTACGGCCTCATCCCGATGACCAGGTTCGGCTACTTGACCACGTTAGCCGCTGTGGCTGGCTTCGCCTTCGTCGCTGTCCTGGCAGCCGCCGTGCTGGGCACCATGCCTCCGCTCGATACGATGTGGTCCCGCCAACACCACCTTCCCGGCCCGGGCATTGGCGTCTGGTTCTACAATTACATGTACTGGTTCATCCTCGCCTGCCTGGTTGCCCAGGTCATCGATACCTGGACAACCCTGCACACCTTCGCGAAGAAAGAAGCGGCGCAGAGGGCACAACTGGAAAAGGAGTGGGAGCGGTTGGACGAAGGAGAGGGCTATCAGCCGCCCGATGAACACATCCGACCGAGATGAACAGGCCCCGCTTGCGGGTTAGCGTTGCCCTGCTAACCCGCAAGCGGGACGGCCATCACGGCTGACATACCGGCTCACACACCGGCACACAGATCGGGATGCGCCGGCAGACCGGAACCGTCACGCAATACGGCTCCAGGGTGCAGGTCGTGTGCGGCACCAGGCGAACGCACTCCTGCGTCACGATCCGGCACGTCGTGTATGGAATCTGACAGCAGCGCTCCTCGGTGAGGTAGCGGCAGCGCCAGCACTTCAAGACCTGGCAGCGCTCCTCCGGCACCATGCGGCAGGTGGTATAGGGAATGTGGCAAACTTTCTCCTCCGGCACCACGATGCACTTCCGGCACACCACCAGCTTGCAGTGATGCTCGGGCACCATGCGGCAAGTGGTGTAGGGGATCAGCTGCACCTTTTGCTCCGGGACCGTGTAGCAGCGTTGGCGGGTGACCATCTTGCAGTGCTGTTGCGTCACGATCCGGCAAGTAGTGTAAGGAATGTGGCACACCTTCTCCTCCGGGACCATGATGCACTTCCGGCACACCACCATCTTGCAATGATGCTCCGGAACCACTGTGCAAGTGGTGTAGGGGATGTGGCAAACCTTCTCCTCCGGCACCATGATGCACTTCCGGCAGGTGGCCAGCCTGCAGTGGTGTTCCGGGACGAGCCGACAGGAGGTGTAGGGGATCTGCCGCCGCACCGTGTATGGGATCATTCGGCAGACGTGGTAGGTCTCGACGTGGCAATTTTCCTTGCAGACATAGTGGCAGCAACGCTCGGTGCGAATCTCCTCGCGCGGCACCCAGATCCTCTTGCAGACCCAGTGACCGGGGCACTGCACCGGGTAACTGACGCACGGTCCCGGGCAGTAGTGTGAGGTGCAGGTGCAGGGATCGAACTGCCACGTGCCCGGCAGGCGGCACGAACGCATAATGACCGGGCCAGGGCAGTAGTGTTTGTCCTCGTGCCAGCTGCCGGTGCAGACCTTGTAGCACCGTGTCGTCCACACCGGCACCTGCGTATACGTCTTGCACACACGCTGCCGCGGTTCGACGACGGTGCGGCAGTGGGTCTCACACACTTCGCGAACGTGGTGGTCATGCACAGTACGGTAGGTGGTCCAGCGCACGGGCACCTGATACTCCTGCCACACTGGCCGGCACACGGTGTAGCGATGGACGCGGACGTGCTGCTGATAGACAGGCCGATAGGTAGTCCAGCGCACCGGCACCTGATACTCCTGCCACACCTGCCGGCAGACGGTGTAACGATGCACGCGGACATGCTGCTCATAGATTGGGTGGCACGTCGTCCAGTACACCGGCACCTGATACTCCTGGACGACGGGCCGATGGACCGTGTAACAATGTTGGCGGACGTGCTGTTCGTAGATGGGTCGGTAGGTAGTCCAGCGCACGGGCACCTGATACTCCTGCCACACCGGCCGGCACACGGTGTAGCGATGGACGCGGACATGCTGCTCATAAACCGGCCGACACACCGTGTACCGGCGAACCACGTCGTACGGTTCCCACACAGGCTTGCACACGGTGTAGCGATGCATCCGCAGGTGCTGCTCATAGACCGGCTTGCATACCGTGTAGCGGCACTCCTTCATGACGGTGTGAGAGACGGGACGGTAGCGAACGCAGGTATGGTTTTCGACGACCGTGTGATAGCAGACACGATACCGCACCAGGGGTGGGCGGCACTGATCGGGGCCGAGTACTTCCGGGGGGTTGGCGCAGGCGCCGCAGTGGGCCGCGCGCGCCGGCAAACCCGTGCCGGCGATGGCCAAGATGGCGATCCAAACCTTGAGCCTCATTGGGGAACTCCTCGAATACGGGCAGCGGTTGTGACGGCGGTCGAAACGGGGCCGCTGACGAAGACTTGTCCGACCAGATAACTTTGCCCGATGGCGCAAGGTTGGCCAAGTGAGCTTGAACGAAAAACTTGGGGAACTGGGGGAAGACAGGCGATTCGGTGGGACTTTTCGGAGTACCGAGTACAAAGTACCGAGTACGAAGTACGAGTGGGTCGTGATATGCTGTGTGGGAAGACCCCTCCCCCCAACCCCCTCCCCGCAACGGAGAGGGGGAGCAAGCACAACGGTCTCTTTTCTTCTCCCCCCTCTCCGTTGCGGGGAGGGGGTTGGGGGGAGGGGTCTTCCCACACAGCAGTCGCGACAAGGTATCCCCGGACTTCGGACTCCATACTCCGCAGGGGGTTACCCGTGGGAACTGCCATCAGTGAGGTGTTCGCACAGCTGGATCGGGAGTTGTGGCTGCTTACAGCCGCGGCGGGCGAGCGCCGTGGCGGTTTGATTGCCACCTTCGTCAACCAGGCGTCGATCGTCCCGGACACGCCGCGCGTCGTCGTCGGCCTGGCCCGACAGCATCACACATGGGAGTTGGTCGAGGCCGCAGGTGCCTTCGCGCTGCACCTGCTTGGCGAGGACCAACTTGACCTCGTCTGGCAGTTCGGTTTGCTCTCCGGGCGCGACACGGACAAGCTCGCGGGATTGCCGTCACGAGCGGGTGTGACAGGCAGTCCGATTCTGACGACGGCGCCGGCGTTCCTGGAGTGCCGCGTCGAGGCGCGCCTCGATACCGGCGACCGCACCGTCTACCTGGCGGAAGTAGTGGCGGGAGAGTTGCTGCGCCCTATGCCGTTCCTGACGATGAAGCAGTTGCTGCGACTGGCGCCGGCTGAGCGGTTGAGGCAAATGAAGGAAGAGTTGTTGCGCGATGCCGCCGTGGACGCGGAAGCGATCCGGATCTGGCGAGCGCGACGGGACTAAGAAGCACTAACACAACCCCTCCCCCCAACCCCCTCCCCGAAGCGGAGAGGGGGAGCAAGCCAAGCGCCATGTCTTCTTCTCCCCCTCTCCGTTTCGGGGAGGGGGCTGGGGGGAGGGGTTGTGTTAGTGCCTCTAAGGCGAAAGCCATCAGGCAGCACGGCGGTTTCTGCGCAGGATGCGCCGGGCGACACGCCGCAGGCCACGATGGAGCCTCGTCAGCAGGCCCGGAGCGACGTGCGAACTGGCTGGCAGAAGCGTGTCGAAGAGGAGTTGGGAGGAGCCGTGGATCGGCAATGGGGCCAGGCGAGGCTCGGGCAGCAAGATGGCCACAGCCAGTCCGCCCCACATCGCGGGGGCAGGAATGCCTCTCCGACAGCAAATGCCGGCGACCAAATCCAACTCCACCAAATGCACGTGGCGGGCGGCCTCCCAGGCCACGGCGCGAAGGCCCCCGCGGACATCGGGATTGAAGCTATCGTGCATCAGCACAAACAGAGGGCGTGTGGGCCGGAACTGGAGCACGGCCTCGACGTCGGCCCTGGCACCCGCGGCACTGTGGTCGCCATCAACAAGCACGAAGCCTAATTCCGCGCGCTCCTCGTTCAGCCGCTCGATCAGGGGCGGCAAGGTGCGATGAGAACAACCCGTGAGAAATTCGACGTTCGGACTTGAGGCAGCGAGGCGGTCGCGACAGGTGGGGTCGAGGTCGAGGGAATAGACCTTCCCGGCGAACGCCTTGATGGCCGCGAGGCTGCCGCCAAAGTGCGTGCCGATCTCGATGGCGACCGGCGGTTGCAGGGACTGCAGCAAGGCAAGGAGGACCAGCCGTTCGTTGTTGGCCATCTCCCAGGTGGCGGGGAAGGCCTCCAACCCCAGCGGTATGTTGAGGAGGTGCCACGGGGCATAGGCCCCACTAACCGCACCCGGGCATTCTGCGGTGTTTGGCTGGTGCTCCATGACCATTCGGTTGTCCTGCGACCTGGGTCTGGTCCATCCACTCTCGGCATCAGCGAGTCGGAATGTACCGCAAGCGCCAGGTGGAGACAAGAGCAAGCGGGACGCTGGCTCAACCTCCCGGCGCCTCCACGTGCTCGCGCGCTTCCAGCACCTTGCGGACCAGCGCCTCGACGTGCTCCTCGTCCACGAACGGCGACAGGATGTACGATTTCAGCGCCACGATCGGCTCGCCGTAACTCGTGTGCCGGTAGCAGTCCGTCAACGAGATCATCACGCCGCGCCCCGCCAGCGCCTCCTCGTGGACGTAGCGAAAAATGCGACGGTTGTACTCGTTGTGACGGAGCAGTGATTCGCGATAATTCGGGTCTTCAAATTCCTGCCGCTTGATGGCGAAGGTGTCCACGTCCTCGGGATAGACACGGAACAGCGTCACCGTGCCGAAGTTGTCGCGGTTGAGCACGGTCGTCGCCACGTGGCCTTCGAGGTGCTCACGCAGCACCTGCGTCATCTCGACGAGATGGCCGAGCACCGCTTGCAGTCCTTCCTTGCCGAACAACCGCAGGTTCGCCAGAGCCGCCAGCACGCCGCTGCCGGCACGCGATGTCTCCAGCGTGAACATGCCCGGTACGTGCTCGCCGAAGTGATACAGGTACGGCATCTGCGCTGGATCGCGGCTCAGCAAATTCAGATCGGCCCGATCGCGCACCAGGAACAAACTGGAGATATAAGGGGCGAAACCGGTCTTGTGGAAATCGACGCCGAGCGAGTCGGCCAGGTGTAGGTGGCGCAGGTGCCGGCAGGCCCCGGCCAGCGCCCGCGTCGTCCGCGGCCGGAAGCCGAGTGCGTTCGCTTCCCAGTCGTATTCATTGAAGACCGACCACGCCCAGCCGATGACCGCGTCGGCGTGGATGTGTGGCCGGTAGGGCAGCTCGTGCTCGTGAACCAGCGCGTCGCGCAGGTGGACGATCCCCTCCAGGTCGTCCAGGCCGAAACTATCCGTGCTGCCCATCGTGGCGATGAACGCCGCGATCCGCTTGCCGGCGGCGAGCGCCTCCTTCGCCATCCGCCTCAGCTCACCGAGGTCGATGTCGCCGGTCGGGCCGGTCGGCACGGTGACGATGTGCCGCGTGCCCATGCCGAGCCAGCCAGCGACGTTGTAGCGGGCGTAGTGGCTGGCGTCGGAGGCGAACAGCACCGCGTCGGCGTGGACGCCTTGCTGCATCGTCCCCGGACAGGCTTTCTCCAGGCCAATCTTGACGCCGTAGAGGGTCGTCCCGGTGCCGCCGAAGGTGAACACGCCCGCGGCCAGGTCCGGGTCGTAGCCGACGAGGTTCGCGGTGATGGCGGTGGCCTCGACCTCAGCGAGGGCGACGCGGCGGCTGTATTCGTCCCAGGCGAGGTTGGGGTTGTACAGCGACGCCAGCAGCACGCCGATCAGGCTGGGAATCGACGGCTGCACGATGACGTTCTGCTGCGTCCGCGGATGGCCGAAGATCGGCATGCCGTGCAAATAGCTGACCAGGTCGGAGGTGACCTCTTCGAGGGAGGCGGGCTGCGGCCGCAGCTGGGCGTGGCGGGCGGCGTCGTAGTCAGACGGCATCGTGCGGGCCAGCAGCGGTAGCTCGGACTTGAGCGCGTCCACCTGATCGAGGGCGCGCATGATCGAGTGGACGAAGTACGAATCGTGAATGCGGTCGGAGATCGGCTGCGGGAAGGCGGTGCGGAGTTTCTGCAGGATGTCGCGATAAGGGGCTGCCATGCGGGAGTTCCTCGGGCGGTTCTTCTCCCCTCTCCCCTTGCGGGAGAGGGGTTGGGGGTGAGGGGTGAAGCCAAGGACTGATTCCATTCCATTCCACCCCTCACCCCCAACTCCTCTCCCGCAAGAGGAGAGGGGAGAAAGGTGGGGACGGCAAATTGGTTTACAAAACGCGCCCTCCTCCTCATAATGTGGGGACATCGATCTCCCGGAAAGGCCAACGTCGCCTTCCCTCTCTCGAGCAAAGGAAGACCGAGCACATGCAACCGCACTCCCGGAAACTGGCGTCATGGGCGATCTGGATAGGCGGACTGAGCGTTGCCGTTCTGCTGCCGTTGGGGCACACACTCGCTCAGGACGACAAGCCGCGCAGCGAACCGCAAACCACTGAGAAAAAGGAGACGCCCGATCCTACGCCGCCTCCGCCCGCAGCGGAAGGGGACAGCGTGCCCGTCTACAAGAAGTTCGGCAATGTGCAGTTCAACACCACCGGCACGCAACTGCCGCCCGTCGTGGACGAAAGCGGGGTAGCGTTCGGGCTGCGCTCGACCGCACTCGAGGAGCGTCGCGGTCCGGTGCAGGCCGTGGCCTTGTCGCCTGACGGCAAGCGACTCGTCACGGTCGGCGGCGGGGTGAAGATATGGGACGTGGCGACGGCAAAGGTGTTGGTGTCCGTACGCGAAAGTGAGACGGCCCGAGTCGCCTTTTCGCCGGATGGCAAGCACCTCGCGACGGCAGACGCCAAGGGTGGCCTGCACCTGCGCGATCCGGCAACGGGGCAGGTCCGCAAGTCGCTTGGCCGCCACGATCCAGCCGTCCACGCCCTCGCGTTCTCCCCGGACCACAAATTGCTGGCCAGCAGTGCCCTTGGGGCGGTCCGGCTCTGGGACGTGGCCTCGGGCAAGGAACTGAAGGAGTTGTCCGGGCACAGTGGTCTGACCAGCTCGCTGTCGTTCGCGCGCGACGGCAAGTTCCTGGCAGCAGGGAGTGGCAGCGAGGTCCGCGTCTGGGAACTGCCGAAAGGCAAGGTCGTCACCACCATCAGAACACCCTTCCCCGTCCGGTCGGCGGCCTTGTCGCCCGACGGCAAGGCCATCGCCACAGTCGGCAGTAACCCGACACCCACCCTGTGGAGCGTTGAGACCGGGAAGCCATTTGGCGACCTGAAGGAAGAGAAAGACGGCATCCAGGCGTACCCGCGCGGCATCGCCGAGACCGTGGCCTTCGCCCCGAACGGCAAGATCATCGCCACGGCACAGGGGGCCGGCCGCGTCATCCTCTGGGACGCGAAAACGCGAAAGGAGATCGCCACGTTTGGCTTCGAGCCTGAGAATCCGGAAAGGGCCTACTTCGGGGTGATGGCAGACCCGGTGACTCGGCCCACCACCCCGGTTGCCACGTCGGCCAACACCGCCCTCGCCTTCTCGGCAGATGGCACACGATTGGCGGTGAATCACGGCATGGTCGCCGTCGTTATCGACGTCGTCAAGCGGGCGCACCTCGGCAAGTTCCCTCGCGACGGCGCCGGTCCGCAACCGGTGCTGGCGCTGGCCTACGCGCCCGACGGCAAGACTCTGGCCGTTGCGCTGGAGGATCACAGCGTTTCGGTGCGCGAAGTCGATACCGGCGAGGAACTGCTCCGCCTGCGCGGCCACGGCGACAAGGTGACCTGCCTGGTCTTCGCCCCCGACGGGAGAACGCTGGCCACCGGCAGTGCCGACAACACCGTCAAGGTGTGGGACGCCGCGAACGGCCAGGTGCGGCTGACATTCAAGGGCCACACCAGCTGGGTCTATGCGGTAGCTTTCGCTCCCAGTGGGAAAACCATCGCCAGCGGCGGTTACGACCGCGTCATCCGCTTGTGGAACGCCACAACCGGCAAGGAGCAAGGCGTTCTGGCGGGCCACAAGGGGGCGGTCCGCGCTCTCGCGTTCACCGCCGACGGCGCGACGCTGGCCAGCGGCGGCGCAGATCGCACAATCAAGCTCTGGAATATCGCAGGAGCAGCCCGCGAATTCGCGGTCTTCGACGGCCACAAGGCGACGGTGCGGGCGCTGGCGTTCACCCGCAATGGGCAGACGCTCGTGTCGGCCAGCGACGACGGCACCGCGAAATCTTGGGACGTGGTCCAGCGCAAGGAGCGATTCACATTCAAGGGGCACAGCGATGCGGTGATCGCGGTGGCGGTGGCGCCCACGGGCACGCGCGTCGCCACGGCCAGCCTGACCGACAAAGTTCTCCACGTCTGGGATGCTCTCACAAGCATGGGTAGCGGCAGATCCTTGGGCGCGCA
>DASPXY010000920.1:0-4452 GCA_035637055.1 Gemmataceae bacterium
ACCCGGCCCTCAGTTTGGCCGCAACGCCGCGTCTGCGCTCCAGCGTCGCGAGTGTGAATTCGATGTGCTTGCACGTGCCGAGCGTGTTGGTGGCGAAATCAGGACAGGAGCAGAAGTTGTCGCCCGGCTGGGCGCCGCGGATCTGCACGCGGTAGGCGCCGCGCGTCTGCGGATTGGTGACCTCGAACTCGGAGAAAATCGGCTCGTCGCCAAGATTCTTCAGGAGGTAGTTCTGCTCGCGCCCGAACTGGCGGCGTAACTCGATCTGCCACTCTTCGAGCGACATGCCGGCTGGCTTCTGCAAGCGCGACAGTTTCGGCTTGCGCGGCTTCTGCTCCTCGCCGTCGCCCTGCGGTACGGGGCGCGGCCTGGCCGCCTTGGGCTTGGCAGGAGGGGGTTTTACCGAGGGGGATTTCGGGGGCGGGGCCTTGGTGTTCTTTGCGGTTGTCTTTTGCCGCCATTGCATGGTCCGGTCTCCGAGGTTTCCGCCGGCGCAGGTACGGAGGGCAAGTCCGCGGCTATTATACCAGACGGCAGCAACTGCGGGAAATCCACCCTGGCACAGGTGTCGCCCCTGCGCTGGGGTTGTGAGGAATGTCGCTTTTTCTTTGGGGGGATCGACCGCTTCGCGTACAATTGCCTTGATTTGCCGCACGGCCTCCAGCGCTGCTTTCCCACCCGGCCAATGGCTTCTCAACGGTCTGTCGATTCCCGCAAACCTGCCGACGGAGGAGGAGATGGATAGACGCTTCGCAGGAACGATCGCAATCCCCGTGACGGTGCTGCTTTTTCTTGGCTCCGTGGGCCCGCGCACGCTGGCCGATGCGACGCCCGAGGGGATCGAGTTTTTCGAGAAGAAAATCCGGCCCGTCCTCGCGGAGCACTGCTACAGCTGTCACTCGCACCAGGCGAAGAAGCCGCGCGGCGGTCTGTTGCTCGATAGCCGCGACGCCCTGCTCAAGGGGGGCGAGAGCGGCCCCGCGATCGTTCCTGGCCGGCCGGAGCAGAGCCGGCTGATCGAGGCCGTCGGCTACAAGAACCCCGACCTGCAAATGCCGCCCAAGGCGCGACTGTCCGAGACGGCCATCGCCGACCTGGCTACCTGGATCAAGATGGGGGCACCGTGGCCGAAAGAAGTCGTTGGCAAGGGCAGCATCAAGTACACTTTCGACCTGCAAAAGCGTAAAGCGGAGCACTGGGCGTGGCAGCCGCTCCGGCCGCAGCAGCCGCCCGCCGTCAAGAACGAGCGCTGGCCGAGCGGTCCGGTCGATCGTTTCCTTCTCGCGAAGTTGGAGGCAAAGGGCCTCAGTCCCGCCCCGCCGACGGATCGGCGCACGCTCGCTCGCCGCCTGTACTTCGACCTGATCGGCCTGCCGCCGTCGCCCGCCGAGGTCGAAGCCTTCGTCAACGACCGTTCGCCGCGGGCCGTGGAGAGATTGGTCGATCACCTGCTCGCCTCGCCACATTTCGGCGAGCGTTGGGGGCGGCACTGGCTCGATCTTGTCCGCTACGGCGAGTCGCGCGGCCACGAGTTCGACTATACCAACCCCAACGCCTATCAATATCGCGATTATGTCATTCGAGCCCTCAACGCCGATGTGCCGTATCCCCAGTTCGTCCTGGAGCATGTCGCCGGCGATTTGCTGACGAAGCCGCGCCTGCACCCCACGGAGGGATTCAACGAGTCGATCCTGGGGACGGGTTTCTGGTTCCTGGGCGAACAAGTCCATTCGCCGGTCGATACCTGCCAGGACAAGGCGGACCGCTTCGACAACATGCTCGACGTGATGAGCAAGACATTCCTCGGCCTGACGGTCGCCTGCGCGCGCTGCCACGATCACAAGTTCGACGCGATTTCGACGAAGGATTACTACGCCCTGTCGGGCTTTCTGGAGAGCAGCAGTTATCGCCTTGTGCTGTTCGAGGCTCTGGAGCACAACCGCCGGATCGCCGGCGAACTGACCGCGCTGCGCGACCGTGGCCGTCCCGCGGTGCAAAAGGCGCTCGCTGCTGCGCTGAGGCCGGAACTCAGCCGCGTCGCCGAGTACCTACTGGCGGCGCGTGCGGTGCAGACATCCGGGGCGGTGGAGGAAGTTGCGCGTCAGCGAAAGCTCGACCCGACATTGCTGGGCCGCTGGGTCGCTCATCTCGGGACAGCTGCCAAGGACGTCAACGATCCCCTCCATGCTTGGACGAAAGCGATACCTGATATCGCGAACCTCAAAGCGCTCATTGAGAGTTGGCGCAAGCGTGAGATCGACGCTGCCGCCTCGAACGGTGCCGAGGTGATCGTTGACTACACGAAGCCTGCCGAGGGAACCTGGCAGCAGGACGGCTTTACGTTCGGCCCCGCTCCGTTGCGTCCGGGCGACCTGCTCCTGGGCGGCGACGCGGCCCGGCCGCTGGTTCGCGTCGTCGATTCCGCCGCCGCCGAACGCGACCCGCTCTGGGACCGGTTGAAGCTGGCGCCCGGGACGGAAAAGGATCCCGGGGCGCTGGGCGGCATCCCGCGCCCGGGCCGGACCTTGCGCACGCCGAGCTTCCAGGTGAATGCCGGCAAGGTCTTTTACCTGGTGCGCGGCGCCGGTCGCGTGTTCGCCTGCGTCGATGGTCATGTGATGATCTCCGGCCCGCTGCACGGTCAGGTCGTCCGGGCGGTGAAGGCCGGCAACGGCTTCCAGTGGGTCGAGCACAACCTGAGCCGTTACAAGGGGCGCCGAGTTCACCTCGAATTTACTCCCGAGGCGGGGGCCGATTTCGCTGTCGGGCTGGTGGTGCAGGGGGAGCGAGCGCCCGCCTCGTTGGACCGGCCGAACGCTGTCCTGCTGCGAATGCTCAGCGGCAAAGGCGCCGTTTCCCACGAAACGCTGGCGGTGGCGTATCAGCGCATGTTGGAGGATACGGCAGCACACTTCGGCGCTGATCGGATCCGCGACTCCGAGGACGCCACTCACTACGCACAGCTGGCGAACTGGCTGGTGCAGAGACGCGCATTGTTCGGGCTGCCAGAGCAGATTGCGGAGGCGGCCCCCTTTCTCACAGAGCAGGCGAAGTTGGCGGCGCGGATACGCACCGAGTCGCGGCTGGCGCTGGCGATGCTGGACGGCAGCGGCGTCGATGAGCACGTCTATATTCGCGGTTCGTACAAGACGCCCGGCGAGACGGCGCCGCGTCGCTTCCTGGAGGCGCTGGCCGGCCCGGAGCGTCTTGCCGTTGCGCGCGGCAGCGGCCGGCTGGAGCTGGCCCGGCAGATGACCGACCCGGCGCTCAATCCGTTCTTGCCGCGGGTGATGGTGAATCGCGTGTGGCATCATCTGTTCGGCCGTGGCCTCGTCGCGTCGGTGGACAACTTCGGCGTTCTGGGCGAAGCGCCGACGCACCCCGAGTTGCTCGATCACCTGGCGACCGAGTTCGTCAAGGACGGCTGGTCGATCAAGAAGTTGATCCGCACGCTCGTGCTGTCGAGTGCTTACCAGATGTCGTCAGCGCAGGAGGCGAAGGTCGAACAGGCCGACCCGCAGAATCTGCTACTGCACCGGATGAACCTGCGCCGGCTGGAGGGCGAGGCGATTCGCGATGCGATGCTGGCGGTATCAGGGCGACTCGACCGGCAAGCGTTCGGGCCATCGGTGCCGGTCTATCTGACACCTTTCCAGGACGGGCGCGGCCGCCCCGCGAGTGGTCCCCTCGACGGCAACGGCCGCCGCAGTATTTACCTGGCGGTGCGTCGCAACTTCCTGCCGTCGCTGCTGCTCGCCTTCGACACGCCGATTCCGTTCTCGACCGTCGGCCGCCGCACGGTGTCCAATGTGCCGGCGCAGGCGCTGATTCTGCTGAACGATCCGTTCGTCCATCAGCAGGCCGCCGTCTGGGCAAAACGTGTTCTCGCCGAAAAGGGATCGCCACAGGAGCGGATTCAGACGATGTATCAGAGCGCTTTTGGCCGCCCGGCGACCACCGCTGAAGTGGATGCCTGCTTGACTTTCCTGCGCGAGCAGGAGCGGCTCGGCGCCGTCGGCCCGGCGGTGTGGGCCGACCTGGCTCACGTGCTATTCAATGCAAAGGAGTTCATCTACCTGCAATGAGCGCTCGGAAGCCGGATCGCAGACCCAATACCCCTTGACTTACCTTGGCGCAAGTTCCGAGGCTGTTTATGCTACCTTCAACAGCCAAGAAACCCCGCTGAACGAAAGGTGGCCATGCAGAACGAGTCGATCCCTGACCCTGTCGGCCTGGAGGTACTCGTCGGCAACTGGTTCGCCTGGTTTGGCTATGCCAGGGGACGTGGGATGATGCAACTCCACCTCAACGATGACGGAACCTTCCGGTTCGCGGACTTTGGCCGAGGTGAGCAATCGTCGGGCACGTACACGGTCGTTCGCGGTGAGTTAGTGCTTGGCAACGCATCGAAGGGCACCGGGCGCCGGTGGCGGATTCTCTCCATCCGCCCAG
>DASPXY010000921.1:0-3907 GCA_035637055.1 Gemmataceae bacterium
TGACGAGGCGGCTCTTGCAGCCCTTGTGAGTCGGCATGGTCCAATGGTGTGGGGCGTATGTCGCCGTGTCCTCCGCAACTACCACGACGCCGAGGACGCCTTCCAAGCCACTTTCCTTGTCCTCGTCCGCAAGGCGGCCTCGATTGCTTCGGGAGAGTTGCTTGCCAACTGGCTGTATGGGGTGGCTTACCAGACAGCGTTGAATGCGCGGGGGGCAGCCGCCCGAAGGAGGGCGAGGGAAAGGCAGGTGGCCGAGATGCCGGAACCAGCCGTTTCGGAACAAGACCTCTGTCGTGATCTGCAACCCCTGTTGGACGAAGAGTTGAGCCGTCTGCCCGATAAATATCGTGTCGTCATCGTCCTGTGCGATCTGGAGGGGAAGACCCGCAAGGCAGCCGCTCTGCAACTCGCCTGTCCAGAAGGAACGGTGGCGGGGCGGCTGACGCGGGCGAGGGTGATGCTGTCGAAGCGGCTCGCCCGGCATGGTGTGATGCTGTCAGGCGGGGCGTTGGCGGCGGTGCTATCGCCGAACGCGGCGTCGGCGGGCGTGCCGGCCGCGCTGGTGTCTTCCACGATCAAAGCCGCGGCTTTGTATGCGGCGGGGCAGGTGGCGGCTACGGGCGTGATCTCGGCTCAGGTCGCCGCTCTCACACAAGGGGTCTTGGCAACCATGTTCCTCACCCAGTTGAAAGCCACGGCGGCGCTCGTCATTGCCGGGCTCTTCGTCTCCTGCTTGCTCGTCGCCGCTCTGTCGGCGGTGTCGAAGTCAGCGCTGGCTCAGCAGCCGGCGGGGGAGAAAAAAGACCGGCAGGCGGACAAGGGCCCCCCCGCGAAGACTCCCGACCGGCTCAAGCCGCGGGCTCCCCTCGAAGGCCACGGTAATGGGGTGTACGCCGTGGCCTTTTCCCCGGATGGCAAGCTTCTCGCCTCGGGGAGCGATGATTTCTCGATCAAGATCTGGGACACGACTACCGGGAAGGAAGTCAAGACCTTGGCTGGGCACCAGGACATAGTCGTATCCGTGGTCTTCTCCCCGGACGGGAAGTCGCTCGCCTCGACGAGCAGGAGCTTCAAGGGCGGGGACAAGAGGGAGCCCGCGGCGGTAATACTCTGGGACGTGGCCACCTGGGAGGAGAAGGTCAAACTCAAGGACAACGAGGGCGCGTTTGGTTGCGTCACTTTTTCCCCTGACGGCAAAGTGCTTGCCGCCGCTGATATTCACCAGGTGAAACTCTGGCACGCCCTGACGGGGAAGCAACTCGGAATCATCAATGAGGAGAACAGACGCCTCATTCGTACACTCGTCTTTTCGCCCGACAGTAAGACCCTTATTCTGGGAACCCGTTCTCGCCCAGGGGACGACCCGATCCGCTTGTGGGACTGGGCCGAGCAAAAAGCGAACGGAAGCCTCAAGATGGATGGGGAGTGCAGAGATATCCGCTTCACGCGTGACGGCAAAACCCTGGTCACGCTCAACGAGCACGGCGAAATCACGTTCTGGGATTTTGAGAACTGGCGGGAGCAGAAAACGGTGAAAGCCGGGACCGCGCCCGGGTGGGCTGGAAAGGCACACGGGTTTGCCTTGTCGGCGGACGAAAAGGTAGTCGCCCTTGGGTACGCAACGGGAAAGGGCGGGAAATACGCGGGCAAGGTTGATCTGCGCGACACGGCAAGCGGTGAACTCGTGACGACGCGCGCGCTCGACACGGTCGTCCGAGGCGTGGCCTTCTCCCCCGCCGGCCGGATGCTGGCCGCCGGTTGCTTGAAGAACGCGCGAATGGAATCTACGCCGAGCGCCGTTTGGCTTCAAGGGCAAGGAGGGGTGGTACAAATCTGGAACCTCCAGGATCCCAAGAAGTAACATGGCATCTTGGCCGTTGAGCGCCCGCCTCGGTTCGCCCTTGGGCAAAGCATCTCCAAAAGTAACGATGCCGTGGCGTGGACAAAGTTGGCACGCCACGGCGAGTTGCTTTTGCGGCCCCTGCTCCGCCGGCTAACGCACAAACTCAGCTGCCACGGCGCAGAGAGCAGAGACTTTGAAGCTATTTAATATCGCCGTTTTCAGGTGCAGCGCCGGGTTCGGCCAGGATCCGCCGCCTGGAAGCCCAGCGGCCACGGTCGGCGCCGCTGGTTTTTTCGGACGGTTCAGAGGAGTTCCGGGGGGCGCTGTTCACCGCAGTACATGCAGCGGTTGTGTTTGGGGCTCATCGGCTTCCTGCACTTGCGGCATGCCTTGTCACCCGCCTTCTGCGCGGCGGCGTGCTGGAGGCGCTCGAGGAACGCATCCTCACTGAAGCCGCCCTGAGATAGCAGCATCTCTTTGAGCACCTGGATGACCAGAGAGTGCCGATCCACCCGCGCCTGGAGTTGCCGAACGGCGGCTTGCAACTCGACCAGTTCACTGCCGCTCTGTGAAACCTTCTTCTCGACCTCATGGAAATCCATGGATTCCCCCCTCCTTAAGCCGTCACGTGCATCTGCTAGACCCAACTGCCGAACGCCCAAGATCAGCCGCGGGGCCAAGAAGGATTGTGCAACCCGATAGAGCTCTTCCCCGTCGGCTGCATCGCCTGGTTCGCCTCCGGCCAGCCGCTAACACGGGTTCGTCCCGCGCGCCAACTCTTGCTCGATGGCTAGAACGTGTTCCGGCGTCTTGTTCATCTCCTTGAGGGCCATTGCCGCATAATACCGTGGCCCCGCCTTGCCAACCGCGAGCAGCTGCAGCAGCCAGGGGATGGCGGCTTCCCCGACCGCAGCCAAGGCCCCCGCCGCAGCACAGTGCGACCGCCAGTTGCTCTCCTGGTCCCGCAAGAGCGCGGCCAAGGCTGGGATTGCCTCGGCTGCCGCAGGACCATACTGCCGCAGGCGATGGGCAGCGTCCATCCGGACGCGGTGCCCGTGCTGAGAGCTGCCAACCACGGCAGCCAAGCCGCGGACCGTGTTCAGGTCGAGGAGGGCCACCGCTGCGGTTCGCCGGACCGTCTCCGATTCGTCCTGCAGTGCGGCCAACAGGCTGGTTTCATAGCGCTCGTCTTTGGCGAGGCCCAGTTTGATCGCAGCCAAACAGCGGATACCTTCGCGGGCATCGGTCGCCAACAGAACGCCCAAGCAGTCGGGATCCTCCAGGTCAAGGTCCGCGCCGCGGGAAGCACCGGAGAACGCTTTCCTGAGGGCTGCGGTCACCAGGCGCAGTGGATTCCCTGGGAACCTCCCGCGGCGGTAGAAGCCGTACCACTCAATGGCCGCGTGGCCAAGATAGCTCGGGGGCGACTTCCACCACAGCAACCACCGGAACATGATCTTGCCTCACAGCTACCTCATGGCCCGTATCAATTAACACCCACAGGAGGGGACAAGGAGGCGAACCTGGGAGTAGACGGCGTTCTCGCCGTCGATCACGGTCACCTGTTTGGGGAAAGACGGCTTCAACCGCCGTAGATCCCCTTGCCACTGCACAGCCATCCTACGCCACAACCCCTGCTTCGACTACCTCTTGTGGTCGTCCAGACGCTTTCCTGACCTTGGGGATTGCCTGCAGCGGCAGCCGGCTTTCCCTTTATCGACTTGACGGCGCCCCTTACCCTCCGACACCCTCCCGGCAAGGCGACCAGCGAAGGGGTCGGGCCTCTTTGCCAAATGAGGATCGCCAAAATGGCAATCTCGCTACCCAGCCCCTCCGCGCACGGGGGCGGCGGCAGTGGCTTGCGGCGCGCACCACGAACGGCTGGACACCGAGGAGGGGGTGTCCGTGCAATGCAATGCAATGAAACGAAACGGCGGCCCGGCGCAACCGCTCATTCGCCAGGCACTTCCGCCGGCACGTTTCGTCTCACGCCCCGTGAGATCTAACCAACGCGCCGCGTCACGGCAAGGGAGGCCGCGTCGCGATCCTGGCCCGCCGGCGCTC
>DASPXY010000922.1:0-4918 GCA_035637055.1 Gemmataceae bacterium
GTAGTGTTGCGGCTGCCACGCCAGCTTTTCCAGTTCCTCGCGAATCACCGTCGTCATGGCGTCGAGGTAGGCGGGGTGATCGTAATAGGGCGGCACGATACGCAGGGCCGGCACGCGCCGCTGGGCCATCAGCGCCTTGAACAGCACGTCGGTCGCCGAGGCGGTCGTGGTCGCCGAATACTGCGGATACATCGGCAGCACAATCAACCGCTCGACGCCGGCCGCAATCATCTCATCGACGACACGCTCGACCGGCGGATTGCCGACCTGCATGCCGAAGCGGAGGGGGACATCGGGGAGCAATTTCTGCAGCGCGGCCGTCTGCATTTTCGTCCAGTGCAGCAGCGGTGAGCCGGTTTGGGCGTCCCAGATGCGTTGATACTTGGCGGCGGACTGTTTCGGACGGAAGGGGAGAATGAACAGGTTCAGGATGAACCACCATTTGAGCCGCGGCACCTCGATGACGCGCGGGTCGCCGAGGAACTGCCGCAGGTAGGGCCGCAGCGCCTTGGTGGTCGGAGCGTCCGGGGTGCCGAGCTGGATCAGCAGCACGCCTGTTTTCATGACAAGGTGACAAGGTGACAAGGTGACCGGGTGACAAGGTGGGGATGAAGATAGCTTTGCTCTTTCACCTGGTCACCTTGCCACCTTGTCACCTTGTCACTTCTTCTTGCACTCCGGCCCTTCCTTGGCGTCGCCCTTCTCGGTGATGTGGCCATCACCGCTGGCCTTGAGGGCGGCAGAGCGGTCGGCGTTGAGCGGCGTGAAACTGGTCCACTGGGCCGGCACATTGGCCTCGGCGAAGATCGCCTCCACAGGGCACTCCGGCACGCAGGCTTCACAGTCGATGCAGTCGTTCGGGTCGATGTACAGCATCATGTCGTCCTGATAGAAGCACTCGACCGGACAGACCGCCACGCAATCGGTGTACTTGCAGTCGTAGCACGGTTGGCAGACAGTGTGCGTCATTTTCGTCGCAGCCCGCTCCCAGCCCGAAGTCTGGGATATTGTTTGTGTTTGGAACGGCTCGCCCCCCGGGTTGACGAGCCGAAGACCTCTTCATCTTTCCTATCCCTAGCAAGAAGCGGCGGCAATGTCCAGATTGATGCGGACCATTGGGTGCCTGACCCCCGGCACCCGAAACACTACAATTCCCCCAGAGCTTTCGGCCCACCCCCCGGCTGGACCTGGACGACCCCCGGCTCTCTCCTTCCTCGCACGCCCCACGGAGTTCAACAGCATGCAACTCAGCCATTCTTCCCTTGGTAAGGTTTCGGGCGGCACGAGCCGGTGGAGTACCACCCGCCGCGCCGCCCTCTGGCGACGCCTGGCGTTCCTCTTCCCACTCGCCGCGATTCTGGCCTACCTCGGGGTTGTCGCCGGCGGCGATCCGCCGGGCGTCGTCGCCACCCTCAAAGGCCACAGCGACGTTGTCTACTCGGTAGCGTTCAGCCCCGACGGCAAGCTCCTCGCCACGGCCAGTTTCGACCACACGATCAAACTCTGGGACGCCGCGACGCGCAAGGAGATCAAGACCTACGCCGGTCCGGCGGGCCATCAGAAGCAGGTGTTGACCGTGGCTTTCAGTCCGGACGGGCACCTGCTCGCCAGCGGCGCCGCCGATAACACCCTCAAGGTGTGGGACGTGCCCTCGACGAGTCCGCTGCGCACCCTCGCCGCGAGCGATGCCGTCAACGCGATCACCCTCAGCCCCGACGGTACGAAGCTCGCCACCGCGGGCAAGGACGGGCTCGTCAAACTCTGGAACGTCGCGGACTTCAAGCCGCTGTTCGAGTTGCAAGGCCACAGCGGCCCGGCGGTCAGTGTTGGCTTCAGCGCCAACGGCCAGATCCTCGTGAGCAGCGGCGGCGATAAAACGGTGCGCTTCTGGAACGTCGCCAACGGCCAACCGCTCGGCGTCGTCGGCGCCCACACGGCGCCCGCCAGCGCCGCGGTGGTGAACCCCAACAACGTCGCCGCCTACAGCGCCGGCGAGGACGGCCTGCTCAAGTTCATCCAGTTGCCCATCGCCCCGCCGCGCGCTCTCCCCGCGCATGCCGATACTGTCACCGCCCTGACACTCTCGCCCGATGGCAACACCGTCTTCTCGGCGGGCGCCGACAAACTGGTGCGCATCTCCCTGGCCACGACGACGAAGGAAGTCCGGCCGCTGCCCGGAGCGACGGCGGCGGTGACGGCGCTGGCGGTCAACGGCAACGCGACGACGGTCGCCGCGGGCACAGCCGACAGCCATCTCCTCGTGTGGAATGCGGCCGACGGTAAGCTGCTCGCCCAGAAAGTGGCCCACGGTGGCGCCGTCACGGGCGTCAGCTTCCATCCGCAAAACACGCAGCTGCTCACCGCGGGCGCCGACGGTCTGCTCAAGTTGTGGGCCTTGCCCGTGCTACCCACGCGCGACCTCGCCCACGCCGATGCCGTGCTGGCGCTGGCGGTGACGCCTGATGGCAAGCGCCTGTTCACGGGCGGTGCCGACAAGTCGCTGCGCAGCTGGGATCTGACCAAGGGCGTCGTCGAGCGGCAGTTCCCGACGACCGGCCCGGTGACGGCGGTCGCGATCAGTCCGAACGGTCAGGCGCTCGTCTCCGGCAGCGTTGACGGCGTGATTCGCTTCTGGAATCAGGCGATGGGCAAGGAGGCGGAAGGACTGGGCGCGCACGGCGGCAAGGTCACAGCGCTGGCCGTCAGCCCAGGCGGCAACCAGCTACTCTCGACCTCCGAGGACGGCACCGTCAAATTGTGGCAGCTCCCGGTCATCCCCCCGAAGGCGCTCGTCCATCCCGAGGTCGTCACCAGCGCCGCCCTCAGCCCCGACGGCACGAAGTTGCTGACCGGCAGCAACGACAAGCAGGCCCACGTCTGGAACCTGACGAACGGCGCCAAGGAGAGGGCACTGCCCGGCGCCGCCTTGCCCGTCAGCGCGGTCGCCTGGAGCGCCGACGGCAAGGTGCAAGCGGTCGGGAGTGCGGACAAATCGGTCACCCTCTGGAGCAGCAGCGACGGCAAGCCGCTACACAAGCTGACTCTGCCCGCCGCCGTGCAGACGGTCGCCTTGAGCCCGGATGGCAAGCACGTCGCGGTCGGGTTGGCCGATGGCTCGATCCGCGTTCACGAGGTCGTTCCGGTCAAGGGCAAGGAGAAGGAGATTCTCGGCATTCCGGGAGGCAAGGCCGCGGTCACGGCGTTGCTCTACAGTCCGAAAGGGGATCGACTCGTCTTCGCACGCGGGGATAACGAGGTTTCGACCTGGACGCCCGCCGGCATCACGAGTTTGAAGCTCAACAACTTCGGGCCGATCACGGCGCTGACCCAGAACAAAGACGGGACGCGCTATGCCGCCGTTGCGGGCAAGGCCGTGAAGATCCTGGCCACCGACGGCAAGGAGATCGCGAGTATCACCACCCCCGCTGACGTGCGCAGCGTCGCGTTCTCGCCGGATGGGAACCGGGTAATCGTGGGCGGCGCGGACAATCGGGCGCGGCTGTACGGCCTGGACGGCAAACTACTGGAGTTCTTCGCTCACGACGGTGCGGTTCGGGCGGTCACCTACCTGCCCGATGGCAAGCGTTTCGTCAGCGCCGGCGAGGATAAGGTGGCCCGCATCTGGACGCCGGCCCTGCTCTGGCAGCAGTCGCACGCTGGCCCGGTGCGTCAGGCACTTTTCAGCCCGAAGGGCGATCAGATCATTTCGGGCGGCGATGACAAGACAATCAAGATATGGAATACCGCCGATAGCAAGGAAGTGAAAGCGATCAGTGCCCATGACGGCCCAATCGCGGCGATCAGCCTCAGCGCCGACGGGACACGACTGGCGACGGCAGGCGCCGACAAGAGCCTGAAAGTCTGGAGCCTGGCGCCGACCAAGCCCGGCGTGAAGGACGACGGCAAACCGCTCGCCGCCTTTCCACTCGACGGCCCAGCGCAGAGCGTGGCGATCACACCGAACGGACTGCGCGTGGCCGTCGGCATCAACGAGAAGGCGCCGGTTGTTCGCGTCTTCGATATCGTTCTCGGCCGCGAAATTCTCACCTTCCCGGAGCATAAAGGGGCGATTAATGCCCTCGCGTTCCAGGGCGACAACCGTACGCTGCTCTCGGCCGGCGCCGACAAGGTCGCCCGCGTCGCGGACGTCGGCGTGCTGACCGTTTTCGACGCTCACAAGGGCGGCGCGCTCGGCGTGCAGTTTCACAGTAATGGCACCCAGGCCCTGTCGGCCGGCAAGGACAATACGGTCAAACTGTGGGATGTGACCAAGGGTGCGGTCGTCAAGACGTTCGGCGACGGCAAGGCGCCAGCACAGGCCGCGACCTTCAGCCGCGATTACGCCCAGGTCGGCGTGGCGATGGGCAACACTATCCGCGTCTGGAACATCGCCGACGGCAAGGAACTGTCGCCGCTGGTCCATCCCGCCGAGGTGCTGTCGCTGTCGTTCAGCGTCGATAAGGCGCGGATCGCAACGGGAGCAGCCGACAAGCTGACACGCCTGTGGGACGTTGCGAGCGGCAAGGAATTGGAGTTCTTCGCTCAGCCCGACGCGGTCCGGGCCGTGATGCTGCACCCGAACAACAAGGATGTGGTCTCCGGAGCCGGCAAGGCGGTGAGTGTGGAAAGCGCGGCTGTCGTGCGCGTCGTGCCGGTGGGGGCGCCGGTCCACGCCCTGACGTTGACGCCGAACGGGACGCACGCCCTGACCGCCGGCGCCGACAAGTTGGTGACGTTCTGGAACCTGGCCAACGGTAACAAGGATCGCACCGTCCCCGGCTCACCCACGACGCTGCGGGCTGTCGCGGTGTCGAAGAACCTCGCCATTCTGGCCACGGGCGGCGACGACAAAACGGTCCGCCTTTACAACTTTGCAGATGGTAAGGAGCTGAAATCGGTACAAACCCCTGGCCCGGTA
>DASPXY010000923.1:0-3905 GCA_035637055.1 Gemmataceae bacterium
CGACTTTCCCGCTCCTCTTCCTCGGCACCATCAGCTAACGTCCTCGCTTTCTCGTCGAGTGCGCCCTTCTCCATTCCCTTCAGATAGGCGTCGATCTGCGTCTGCGAAACGTGAATCGCGCCGTTCTTGCCGGTGGTGAAACGGTGGTACATCAGCCGGCCGCTGTCGACCAAGGCGTAGACTTGCGCATCAGAGAAGCGCCGGAGTTCGGCCACCTCTTTGATCAGGTAAAACCTCAGTAGGGAGTTGCAGCTGCCTCGGTCGTCGTCGTGGGCCCGGGCGCGCCGGCCACGGTCCGCCCCCCGACCGCACAGCGGGTGGCGCCCCCGGCGTCGGTGCCACTCGTCCCGCCGGCGCCGGTCACCCTCATCGCCACGCCCGCGCTGTGGCAGGAGAAGGGCTGGACGAAGGGCACAGAGCACGGCACCGTCGTGTACGAGGGGTACTACCAGATCACCGACCGGCGCAGCCGGCGCACGCGCACCTTCCACGGCATGGTGAAGATGGAACAGGGCGTCGCCCGGCCCTACATCGCCGACCCGCCGATCGAAGTCTTCACGAAGCACGTGAAGGCCCCCTGTTTCCGCGAATGGCACAAGCCCTGATTCTGGCTCAACTGGGCCCGGCCCGCCCGCGGGGTCGATCACGCGATCTGGTACATGGAGAAGGTGCTGAACGAGGCGATCAACGCCTGAGCGCCGCAGCGCACGGCGAGCGCGCGGGCGCTGGGCCGGCTGCTCAGGGCGCGCCGCGCACGGCAGCGCCAACGGCTTGCCGAGGAGGCCTTTCGTCGGGCGGCGCCGCAGCGCGAGCCAACGCCTCGAGGCGGAGGCCCGCACCCAGGCGCTCCGCATGGAGCAACGCCGCCGGGATGACGTGCGGACGCAGTGCCAACTCCTGTACTTCGCGTACCCCGGCATCGCCGAGCACTTCCCGCGCAAACTCTTCACGCAGTTCCTCCAGGACCGCATGGGCGATGACCTGGTCGCCGCCACGGTCGAGGAGCGGGGCCGCGATCTCCAGCGCGTGCTGCGACAACTCGGCGAGCAGCCGGCCCCGCCGCCAGGGACGAAGGACTAGCTGCACTGGTGCCGTGAGCAGATCGTCCGCACCGCGGCGCTCCCGTTGGAAGCGCACCTCAAGGCCGAGACGGTGACGGCCCTGCAGCGCTCGCTCACCGCTGCCGAAGAGCTCCTCGCCGCACGACAGGAGGAGCAGGACAGACGCGGTCGATTGGACCTGCGCATTCCAGACTTGCTCCGTGCGCACGAGCAGCGACTCGCGACGCTGCGTCGCCTGGCCGAGGCTGTGGATGAGGCCACGCGGGAGGCGCTGCAACTCGACCGGCTCCTCGAAGCGGAACTCACCCGCTTCAAGCGAGAACTCCTCGCGCTCACGACCGGCCAGGCAGACACGCGGCGACCACGTCCGCGACAGCGACCATGAACACGACTCCCTCCCACCCTCGGCGGCGACCAGCGCCGCCGGCAGCACCCGCACCCGCCACTCCCCTACCGCTCGCGCTGCGCCCGGAGCACCCCGACGCTGAGACGGTGCTCCAGGACATCCCGGAGTGGCTGCTCGGCGACCACCCAGGGGTGCTGCTCTCCGGGGCGCCCGGCTGGCGGCGTGCTGCGGCAGATGGACCAGGAGATTCTGGGCAATGCCCTCCTGACGCTCTCGTTGTTCACGGCGATGAACGCCTCCGACCGACACCTGCAGGTCAATGCCGTCGACGAGCTGCCGGTGTTTCGCTCTCGTACCAACCTCCTCGCCAATGGCGCATTGCCGCAGTACCGCAAGTACCTCGTCCGCACGATCGCCTGCTCGTGCGGGCCAACCGCCTTTCCCAAGGGCGCGGAGGATCAGTTGCTCCAGGCGTTCCTCGCGTTCACGGGCGCGCGGCGGTTGACCCCCTGCCTGTTTTTCTGCCTTTTGGATGCTTGCTCCCTTGGGTCGCTTCGCCGGTCCAACCCGTGCCGCTCCGGCGGACGTTCAAGGACGCCCAGGGCGCCTGGCAGTCCACGTCGAGCCTGCGGCCCTATGACCTGCTGCCTGCCGCGCTGGCGCTCTGGAAAGCCTACGAGTTCATCGAGGAGGGGCGCAGCAAGGGCGGTAAGCGGCCCTGACCACCTGGCCCACGGTGCATGGTCACCGTGGGCCTTTTTTGTGGTCGCAGGGGGCGGGCACGACAGCTCCCGCCGGAGGAGGCCACCGCGACCCTGCCAGTACTGCGGAAGAAAAGCCCCAGACGCAATGTTGCAAGTCGATCATCGTATTCCAAAATCGAAAGGGAGAAGCGACGAAATACACAATCTCGTCACGAGTTGTATTGACTGCAACAGCGGCAAGAGAGATCTGCTACTTCAGGAGTTCTCGCTCGCAGCCCTTCCATCCTCGCAAGCCGTTCTCGGACGCAAGGTAGGACCGCTGGGCTGCGGCTTCGCGGTCTCCACCTTGCATCCTGCGCTGCGGCTTGCTTTGCCAACCACGGCTGCGGAGCGATCCCAGCTGTTCTACTTCTTTCTCCACACTCCCATGCACCGGCCCACGTCCTCACCCTGGCTCGTCACCCCGGCACCGTTCCTGGTCTACGCCGAGACCCGCGAACCAGCCGATCAGGTCGCCCGACGGCGACTGACGCGCTCGTACCTCTCGTTGTGGCGGTTAGCCCTCCGCGACCCAGCCAAGGGGAAGTAATTCCCCTGTTTCGGGGCAACGCGGGCCGCTGCCTTCCCGCGTCGCTCACCGGCTACGGCCAGGTCGTTTCGCTTCCAGGCACTGCCCCGACGGCGGGATCTTCTCCCAGGTCAACCTCATTCGCCCGCATCCCTTCGGTTTCCACACGAACCAGCCCGGGACGGTGTCGGTGTCGAGTGGCCTCGGGCCGACCGAGAGCGAGTTCGAGCGGCTCCTGGACCTGCTGAGCGACGTCCGCCGCTCCCTGGAGGTTCTGCGTCGATGCAATTGCCTCGAGGGTGGGGAGTAATCCCCGCTCCGGGATGGCGACGCGGGACGCTGCCCTCCCGCTCCGCGAACCGGCAGCGGCCGGCTCGCTCCGCTTCCGGGCACCGCCCCGACAGTCGCCGTGATGCGGAAGCTCCTCGGCTGGTGGCTCGTCGGGCGGGCCTCCCGTGGCGCACGCGGTTGGGCATGACCGCCGCGGGACGGTTCCTGCAACGCACCCTCAATTAGGCGACGCGTTCTCCCACGGACGAGACAGTGCGGACGAGGGCACAACCGGCGGTGCTGGGCCTCGGGGACGAGCGGACACGGCTCGTCGTCGGGCGTTCCTTGCGTGCGGTGGTCGCCTCCGGGGTGTGCTCTCGCCTGGGCCGACCGCTGCCGCTGCTGGTGCCGATCGGTTCACCAGGAGGTCTGGCGAATAGTGTCTCCCGGCGGCTGCCACCCCAACTGTCGGTCCTTCCCCCAGCGGGGCTGCTGAGTCGGGGTGGTGGCGCTGCGGTGCTGGTCGGAAGGGATGCCCGTGCAAGCACCGCCAGCCTCGCACGAGCGGGCCTCTGGTGTCAAAAGTGGCTGCGGCTCGCTACTTTTGACACCCGGCCCGTCGCGCGGCCTGCTGGGTGCCTTCACGGGCTTTCTCCTTCCTCCCGCTTCACCGATGGCAACCGCCACCCCGACAACACCGGTCCCAAACCAGGCCGAAAGCCGCCGATTCAATCCGCCATTTCCTTTCCTGCCATGAACACGCCCAACACCACAGCATCGGCACACACACGCGGCTGGTTCCTCACACCGGCCACGGAGCAGAATGCCTTTCTCATCGTCACGGGTCGCGGTGCCACCGGCAACGCGAAGACCGGTAAGAAGCGGTTCCTGCTCGAACGGATGCACCTCGGGGACGAGCCGGTGCGATGCCTGAAACGGATCCTCGCCTCCGAGTA
>DASPXY010000924.1:0-3721 GCA_035637055.1 Gemmataceae bacterium
CTTGGAGACCTCCGGTCGGCGGAGTGGCACGGTCAGGAGACCGTGCCACAACGGGGTACTCCGTACTCCGTACTGTGTCTTCTGACCTCTGAAAAGGGCACCATCATGTGGGGACGCAATCTGTCGCTGCGGATCGCCGGGCCGACCATCCTCGTCAGCTGCCTGCTGCTCGTGGTGTGCGTCACCGCCGCGGTCTATCTCTATCGCGAACAGGCGTCCTCCGCGAAGGTCCACGGCGAGAACGTCGGCAGCGCCCAGGTTGGCAACAAACTCAAGAGCGACGTGACAAGCCTCGTGGAGGCGCTGCGCGAGGGCAACGAGGATCTGGGCGGCGTCCACGAGCGCGTCAAGGAACTGCTCGACCAGGCCATGCGCCTCGCCGACACCAAGCAGGAACGCGACCTGATCGCCCGACTCAACGCTGCGCTGCAGCGTTACTTCCTGCTCTGGGAAGGGCCTTCCGGCAAACCGGGGGCCATCCAGGCGGCCCGGCGCGTCCTGGAGCGCGAGGCCCTGCCGGTCTGCCGCGAACTGCAGGAAATCAACGTGGCGCAGATTCGCGAGACCGAAACCGCCCTGCGCGGCACCGTGCAATGGGTGATCGCCGGCCTGATCGGCGTGTGTACGCTCGGGGCCATCGCCGGGCTGCTGCTGGGCTACGGCGTCGCGCGAGCGCTGCGCCGCTCCATTCATCACCTGAGCATCCACGTTCAGGATGCCGCCAACAAGCTCGGCCAGGAATTGCCGCCCGTGGCGCTGACCGACGACGGCGACCTGACGGGGCTGCACAGTCAGATGCAGGTCGTCGTCCACGAGATCGAGGAAGTCGTCGGCAAGTTGCAGCAGCGCGAGCGCGAGGTGCTGCGCGCCGAACAACTGGCTGCCGTCGGCCAGCTGGCCGCCGGCGTCGCCCACGAGATGCGCAACCCCCTCACGTCGATCAAGATGCTGGTGCAGGCCAGCCGTGAGGAGGCAGAAGCGCGCGGCCTGGAAGCGGAAGACCTCCACGTCATCGAACTGGAGATCCGCCGCATGGAACGTACCCTGCAAACGTTCCTCAACTTTGCGCGGCCGCCCAAGCCAGCCTGCCGTCGCCTGGACCTGGCCGCGACGGTGCAGCGGACGCTCGCCCTGGTTGGCGGCCGCACGCGCAAACAACAGGTGATTGTCACCTTTAAGCCTCCCGATCCACCGGTATTCGTTGAGGCCGACGAGGAACAGTTGCAGCAATTGCTTGTCAACCTGGCGCTCAACGCCCTGGACGTGATGCCGCGCGGCGGCGAACTGGAGATCGAGATCCGCGCGCCGCGCAGTGGTGGGCCGGTCTCCCGACCGTGCCGCCAATGCGTGGAACTGTCCGTGCGCGACAACGGCCCCGGCATTGCGACGGAGGTGCTGCCGCGACTGTTCCAACCCTTCGTGAGCGGTAAGGAGACGGGGCTCGGCCTTGGCTTGGTGACGTCGCGGCGCATCGCCGAGAGCCACGGGGGCAGCCTCGAAGGGCATAACCGGCCCGAGGGTGGCGCCTGTTTCGTGCTGCGGCTGCCCGCCGCCTCCGGTGACAAGGTGACCAGGTGACAAGGTGACAAGGTGAAGGAGAATGACGCCCTTCACCTTGTCACCTGGTCACCTGGTCACCTTGTCACCTT
The DNA here is from genome assembly GCA_035637055.1 of Gemmataceae bacterium. Classification (GTDB taxonomy): domain Bacteria; phylum Planctomycetota; class Planctomycetia; order Gemmatales; family Gemmataceae; genus DASPXY01. The sequence goes on from DASPXY010000924.1 coordinate 1,650, forward strand.
GTCATGAGGAGCATTCCATGCCGACCCTGCTGGTGATCGATGACGAGCCGTCCATCCTGCACGCCTTTCGTCGTGCTTTCCGCGACGCGCCCCTGACCCTGGTAACCGCCTGCACCGCGGCCGAGGGCCTCGACATCGTCGCGCGCCGTCAGCCCGACGTCGTCCTGCTCGACATCAACCTGCCCGACCAGTCCGGCCTGCAGACCTTCGGCCAGATCCGCCGCCTCGATGCCCGCATCCCGGTCATCTTCATCACCGGCCACGGCACTACCGACACCGCCATTGAGGCCATGAAAATCGGCGCCTACGACTACCTCCTCAAACCGCTCGAACTGCCCACGCTCCGCGAACTGGTCAACCGCGCTCTTGAGATCAGCCGGCTGATGCACACGCCGGCCATCCTCGCCGACGAGATGCCCGTACCGCAAGCGTCCGACGTCCTGGTCGGGCGTTGCCCCCCCATGCACGAGGTCTACAAGGCGATCGGCCGCGTCGCCTCGCAGGATGTTACGGTGCTGATCCTGGGCGAAAGCGGAACCGGAAAGGAACTCGTCGCTCGTGCCATCTACCAGCACAGCCGCCGCGCCGCCGGCCCCTTCCTCGCCATCAACTGCGCTGCCATTCCCGAAACTCTCCTGGAGAGCGAACTCTTCGGCCACGAGAAAGGTGCCTTCACCGGCGCCGACCGCAAACGCATCGGCAAGTTCGAGCAGTGCAGCGGCGGCACCCTCTTCCTCGATGAAGTTGGCGATATGGCGCCTCTCACACAGACCAAATTGTTGCGGCTGCTGCAGGAGCAGCGCTTCGAGCGCGTCGGCGGCAATGAGACCATCCAGACCGACGTGCGCCTGCTGGCCGCCACCAATCGCGACCTGGAGGAACTCGTCGCAGCGGGACGATTCCGCAGCGATCTCTATTATCGCCTGAAGGTGTTCACGATCCGGTTGCCGCCGCTGCGCGAGCGCGCCGAGGACTTGCCGCTGCTGGTCGATCACTTTGTCAAGCGGTTCAGTCGCGAGCTGGACAAGGACGTGCAGCGAACCGCCCCGGAAACGCTGGCCTTGCTGCAGCGCTACACCTGGCCGGGCAATGTGCGCGAGCTGCAAAGCGTCCTCAAGGAGACGCTGCTGCACGCGACCGGCCCCGTCCTCGTCCCCGACTTCCTGCCCGCGGCGGTGCGTGGCGAAGCGGCCGGGCAGGCGCCCAACGGGGCTGCCTTGCCGAATTGGGATCGCTTCATTGAGGAGCGCATGGCAGCTGGTTCCCAGGATCTCTATGCCGAGGCGCTGGCGCTGATGGAGCGGACCGTGCTCACGAACGTGCTGCGGCATACGGCCGGCAATCAGGTGCAGGCCGCGAAGATCCTCGGCATCACACGCGGCAGTCTGCGCACGAAGATTCGCGCACTGGGTATCAAGATCGAGCGCGCCGTCTGGTCGGACACAGAGGGCCCCGAGGCGGACGTTTAGGAATGACGAGCGGCGGGATAAACCCGCCGCTCGCCTTCTGTTCGTGCCTCGAACGAGGATCGCGAAGACGATTTGTTTCTTCGACCCTCGATCCTCAGCGTCCCTGGCGCTTCCGCGACGCCTTGCCAGCGACCGGCTTGACCACCGACGGTGGCGGAGGCGGCGCCGGCCCCTCGTTCAGCCGCCGTACCGCGTTCTGGGCCGCGATCTCCAGGAATCGCTCCTGACTGCGCAGCGGGGGTTGCCCGTCCTCCGGCAGCACGCGTCGATAACTGCCGTCGGGCAGCAGTTCGCGCGCCTTGCAGTTGTCCGCCAGCGAGGTCGCCAGGATCTCACGGATCAACCGCTGTTTCAGATCGGGAACCTCCACTGGAAAGATTACCTCGACGCGCCGGCTCAGGTTGCGGTCCATCCAGTCCGCCGAACCGACGTAGACGAGCGGGTCGCCGTTGTTGCCGAAGGAGAAGACGCGGCTGTGCTCCAAAAAGCGGTCCACGATCGACACGACGCGGATGTTGTCACTGACCCCGGGCACACGTGGCCGCAGCGCGCAAATGCCGCGACAAATCAGATCGATTTTGACGCCCACCTGGCTCGCGCGGT
>DASPXY010000925.1:0-2841 GCA_035637055.1 Gemmataceae bacterium
AGAAGAAGGACGACAACCCAATCGTGCCGGCACAGACGCCGAGCGTGGCCAAGTTGGTCGAGTACCTGGACCTCAACGCCCAGCGTGTTCAGGGCATCCGCTGCACCGACGTCGCCTTAAACGTCCACCAGGGTTGGAAGCCGATCCCCGAGCTGTCCTGTAACCTGGCCTGCCAGCGGCCGCGCAATTTCCGGATGCAGGCCCAGCTGAGCATTGCCAGCAGCCAGGAGGTCGATGTCGGCTCCAATAACCAGGAGTTCTGGTTCTGGATCAAGCGGTCGCCGCAGCCCTACCAGTATTTCTGTTCGTATCAGGATCTCACGGAGGGCCGCGTTCGCGCTCTGCCGTTCCCCTTCCAGCCGGACTGGGTGATGGAAACGCTGGGGCTGGGCACCTATGGGCCGCCCGAGAACTACAAGCTCACTGTCGAGCCGCAGAAGCTCATCCTGACACGATACGTCAAGGGCCCGCAAGGTAACACGCTCCGCAAAATCATCGTGTTCAATCGCTGGGAGGCCAAGGGGAGTTCCCCGCAGGTCACCGATTACCTGCTCATTGACGACGCCACGAACAAGGAGGTTTGCGCTGCTCACGTCCTGGAGGTCCAGGGCAACCTTCAGACGGGCATCGTGCCGAAACGTATCAAGTTGCGCTGCACGATGGAGGAGAAGACGGAGATGACTTTGAAGCTCTCCCATGTCCAATTCAATCCGCAGATGCCTCAGGAGTTGTTCGTGCGTCGCCCGCTCGCGAGTGGCCCGTCGATCGACCTGGCCACGATGCGTCCGGAAGGTCAGCTCAATGGCTTCCAGCGCACCGGCCTGCGCTGACCGGCAGGCGGCTACCCGAGCAGGCCCGGTAAGGCGTCGGCCAGCCGATCGATCTCCTCGGACGTGTTGTAGAAGTGTGTCGAAACCCGGACGAGGGGCCCTTCAGGCCGCTCGACGATGGGAGCCTCGATGCGGTGTCGCTCCCACAGGCCGCGTCGCAACGTGGCCGGGTCGGTGTCACCCGGCAGTCGAAACGCCGTCATGAAGCCGTGCAGCTTGGGGTGATGCGGCGTCGCTGGCTGCAAGCCCGCCACCCGACCCAGCCGCGAACGGGCATACTCGGCCAGCGCAAGGTTCCGTTCGCGGATGCGCTCCCAGCCGAGCCGCTCCTGAAACCCAATGGCCTCCGGCACAGCCAGCCAGGCGCACGGATCGCGCGTGCCCTCGAACTCGAAGAGTCGCAGCCACGGCGTCGAGCCAACCTCGTCGCGCTGGCGGAGTCGAGCGCGATCAGGTTGCCATCCCCAACTCACCTGCAACGGCTGCAAGCGATCTTCATTCCCCGGCGCCACGTAGAGGAACCCACTGCCCGTGGGTGCGAGCAACCATTTGTGACAATTCCCACCGTAGAAGTCGCACCCGTGGAGGTTCACGAGATCCAACGCGACCATTGCCGGCGCGTGGGCTCCGTCGATCACGGTCAGCACGCCGCGCCTGCGGGCTTCAATGCAAAGTTCACGAGCCGGCAGAACCAGGCCGGTCGGCGACAGGACGTGGCTGAAGAACAATAGCCGCGTGCGCGGCGTCATCGCGGCGCAGGCCGCCTCGACAATTGCCCCAGAATCCTCGGCGAGAATGGGGAGCGGGAAAGTGCGCAGCGTCAACCCTTGCCGCTGGGCGGCGCGCTCCCAGCACCAGTGCATCGCCCCGTACTCGTGGTCGGTGAGAAGAATCTCGCCCGGAGCGGATAACCGTAGCGAGGCAGCGACGTTGTTGATGGCGGCGGTGACGTTTGCGGTGAAGATGAGGCGGCGGACATCGGCCCCGAGGAAATCGGCGAGGCGCTGCCGCGCCTCCCACAACAGCGGCGGCGCCTGCCGGAGGAGGAAATCCATCGGCTCCTCGGCGAGTCGTTGTCGCAGTGCGGTGACGCGCTCGAAAACGGAGCGGGGCAGCGGGCCGAAGGAGCCGGTGTTGAGGTTGCTGACCGTGGGGTCGAGGAGCATCAGGCCGCGGGCGGCGGACCAGAAGGCATCGGACATCGCTGTCCCCGCTTGCATTTGAGAACCCCTCCCCCCAACCCCCTCCCCGAAACGGAGAGGGGGAGCAAGACAAAGCGCCCTTACTTCTCCCCCTCTCCGTTTCGGGGAGGGGGTTGGGGGGAGGGGTTGCGACGTCCGTTAGCCGCCGGTTCGCGTCACGGTGATGGTCTTGCGTTGTGTGGTCCCCGCGCTGGAGCGGACGCCGAGGGAAAACTCGCCGGGCCGCAGGACACGACCCCGCCAGCGAATCATGCTGGTCACCTCGTCGTCGCGCACTTCCGGCACCGGCTGACATTCCTTGCCTTCCACGAGGACCATGCCCGCAGGCAATTCGAGGGTCAGCGACTGCCCTGGCGCCGGGTCGGTCACGTACGCGGTCACGTCGAACAGCTTGCCCGGCTCGAACGAACCCCCAAGTGCCAGTTGCACGCGGCCCTCGTTCTCCGGGCTAGTCGCGATGCCCTGCCCGTAACCGTAGGCGAACTCGCGTTTGCCGCCGGGCTTGAGTTCCTTCGGCTCCCAGAAGACGCCGATGGCGCTGTCACCCCCCGCCATGTTCGCCGGCATGTCCCAACCGTCGAAGCCCGAACCGTGGCGCGTCAGCACCAACCGCTCCGGCTTCTCCAGGCGGCTGCCGAGATCGAGGGTGAGGTGCGATACGAACCCGGGATTTTTCAGGTCCGGTACTTGTAACATCTGGAGATAGGGTGGTAGTTGCTTGTCCTTGAGGACGATGCCGTCAAGAATTTTGCCCGGAATGGTGGGCGCGGCGAACAGGCACCCGTCGTTGGTGATGACGTAAGTGTCCA
>DASPXY010000926.1:0-3433 GCA_035637055.1 Gemmataceae bacterium
CCGGCCCGTCAGCTGCAAGCGGTGGTTAGGCGTCAGCGAACTCGAGCTCCGCTCTCGGCGGCGCGCTTGGACCACTGCCAAAGCCCCGCCGTAACCTCGCCCGGGAGCCGATACCCCAACTGGCGGGCCAGCATCACGATCTGGCCGCGGTGGTGCCCTTCATGGGCGACGAAATAGGCCAAGACGTGCCCGACGTCGAGGGGAAGGTTGCGCCAGACGTATGTCGGAGGGCTCGGGATCATCCCGCCGCAGTCGCACCCCAGCGTCAGCAGGCTGAGGATGCCCCGGCTACTGCGGTTGAGGGCCGGGATTAGTGCCCGCCGGGCGACCTTACGCCGATCAACGCTGCGGGGGACCGCGATGCCGTGCGCCTCGCCCAGCGTCTTGATCCACATGCACCGAGCATTGTGGATGTGCCCCGCAATCCTGCGCACCATGCGCCGCGGAGCCCCGGGCACCGTCGCTGCCCACACGTCGGCGGGCAAGTGCTCGACAAGAAAGACCGTGACCCGATTGTTGGTCCGCCACGCGGCAAGGATCGTGTGTCGGAGATCAGATGCCGACGGCATGACCGCGCTCTCCTTGACTAGTCCAGCTGGCGCCTAACGAACCGCGCTTCAGCTGCGGGCACAAGCCCGCAAGCACACAATTGAACGCCTCCACCGCGGCCGAGCGGAAGCCGAGGGTGCATCGGCAGCTGAGCCCGACGCAGGCCCGTCAGCTGCAAGCGGTGGTTAGGCGGTGCGTCATCGGCGCCGAGCTAACGATTGGCCACACGCTTGAGGTAGTAGTGCACGGCCTCGCCCATCGCCAGGACACCCGTGAGTTCCCAGTGCTCCGCGCCGAGCGCGTTCAACTCGGCTTCGGAGAGGGCTCCCTCCTCGGCGACGTGCCGGACGACGTCGCGGTACTCCCAGCGAGGCTCGACCCACACGAGGGGTGGCTCGAGAGGCGCCCCAGGGCCGGGGACTGGACGGGGTGGGAAAGGGATTTCAAGCGTAGTGTGCATGGATTGGTCTCCTTCTGAAGGCTTGTTGGCGGCCCGGCATCCCGCTCCACGAAGGCGACGATCGCCGACGGTGCCTACCGGCCCCGTTCGGAGATGGCGGATCGGACGCCGGAGCCCTGTCGGTGCTCACCGACGAACCAGATCGTGTGGTCGCCGCACCCCGCTGCTCGAAGAATACTCGCGCATCCGCCTAACGAACCGCGCTTCAGCTGCGGGCACAAGCCCGCGACCACCCAATTGAACGCCTCCGCAGCGGCCGAGGCGGAAGCCGGCGGCGCATCGGCAGCCGAGCCCGACGCCGGCCCGTCAGCTGCAAGCGGTGGTTAGGCGGCTTCGCACCACTTCATGCCGCTCAGGCAGGGCGCAGCGTTCGGAGTAGGCGCACCGCCCAGAGCGTGAGGCAGGCTGCCAACACCAGCGCAACGATCGAGATCCAGGGGGGCACCATCCGCCCCGCGATTTCAGCGGGCCAGTGCCGGAGGAGCCGAAGTAGATGCCCCAATGCCATGAGCCCGAACAGGGTCCCGGAAACCCGTAGATACGTTCGCATAGGTGTGTCCTCCCTGTGCCTGTGGCGCAGATCACCGGCAGGCCAGCCGGGAACAAAGAGCGCCCGGTCCGGCTTTTCTTTGGTACCGGCTCGCACCAGCTAACTCCAGGGCGCGGCCGCCGGGAGGAGCAGAGGCGATGATCGTGTGCGACTACAATGGCTGGGCCGACGCCCCTGAGGATGAGCGCGAGGCGCTCGAAGCCCTGGAGCTCGGGCCCGCTCCGGCGCCTCGGTCCTCGACACCCGGCTTGCACTTCGGCCGTTGGCTCCTTCGATGGCCACACCGCCGGCCTTCTCGGCTAGCCGCCTAACGAACCGCGCTTCAGCTGCGGGCGACAAGCCTCGGGATGTGCGATCAGCACCGGAGCGGAGCTCGGGGCGGAAGCGCCCGTCAGCTGCAAGCGGTGGTTAGGCAGCTTCCCCGGCGTGCGGCGTTTGCGGTCATCGGCGAAACCTATTGTCGCTCTCTCTCGACGACGTGGTCGCGGGCCAACTCCCAAGCTACCTCGAACACGGAGCAGCGCCGCGCATTATGTGAGCCTAGCCGCGCATTATGTGAGCCTAAGAGATGTCGGCGGAGTCCTTCTGGATAGGCAAAGCCCCGCACACCGAAAGGATTGTCGCTGCTCCGTCCGCACCAGGGGACACAGGGCTCGATCGCTGAAGCTCGCGTATTCGCCCATCTCTTGTGCGGTTCGCAGCTGCGCGAGCTCCATAATGCGATCTGCGCAGTCGCGTTCCCACCGAGAGAGGTCGCCCAAGGAGCGACAATCGTAGTAGGTCTGCAGAAGCCCTTCAACACCCTCGGGCAGGAGCGAGAGTACGGTTCGACGGGCCCGGTACAGCTCATCTCGAAGCTGGCGAATGTCGTCGCGTGCTTGCCACATAGGCGGAATCCAGTTCACGAAGCTGCCTAACGAACCGCGCTTCAGCTGCGGGCGATCAGCCTGCTTTCGTTGAATTCTACGTTCCGCTGATCGTCATCGGCGGTCAGGACCCGAGCGGAGCTCGGGCCAGTGTCGCCCCGTCGCAAACGGTGGTTAGGCAGCACCTATACTAGAGATCGTTGGGCGTGAGGCCCGTACGCTTGGCGATGCGGGCCAGCATGCGCGGCTCGATCTCCTCATCATCATGGAAGCTGAAGACATAGTCCGGCCAGCCCGGCCGACTGAGACTGCGATGGGTGCTGGCGCTGCGCTTGAGAGCCCAGCCAATTGGGAGGAGGACGGCGTAGACGCGTCGGGCCTTGGCCGCCCCCCACGTGCTCACGCCGCTTGAAACGTGACGGTGAGAAGCTCGGGCACGGCTTCGCCCTGCTCGAGCCGCTCAGCCAGCACGCGCAGGGCGATCGCCTGGACCTTGGCGACGGCATCCGTGCGCGTCACGCCGTACGTCATAACGCCCGGCAGCGCTGCAACCTCAGCGATCCAGCGGCCGTCGGCCTCTTGCTCGAGCTCGATCTGGAAGGTCATTGGGAGCGTCTGGGAGTTTGCTCCAATCTACCAAGCGCGCCCTGGTGCTGCCTAACTAACCGCCCTTCAGCCGCGGGCACCAGCCCGCTGCCACACAATTGAACGCCTCCACCGCGGCCACACGGAAGCCGAGGTCACATCGGCGGCCGGGCCCAACACAGGCCCGTCAGCTGCAAGCGCTAGTTAGGCAGCACCGAAGCCGTGGCACTCCCGTCGGCGCTTTCACTTCACCGCGATATTCCCGAACATCAGAACCTTGCGCTCGACATCGAACGTGGCGTTGGCGCTGTGCGCGAAGAGCTTGATCAACATGTCCGCGTCCTCGGCTGTTGGCCGCAGCACGTACTCGGCGGCTCCGTTGTCGAGGATGAGCTGTAGCGTAAATGCTCCGGCAGCCCCGCG
>DASPXY010000927.1:0-9650 GCA_035637055.1 Gemmataceae bacterium
GATTCCCAGATAAGGGTAGGTCAACCCTTCGCCGGGATTATTGAGCCTGTCCGCCGCTGCGAAGTAGTTCACGAGCGCCATCGCCTCGTCGTCGCTCATGTTGAAGCGCGGCATGCGCAGAACGGTGGCGACGCGCACCCGCGGCGGGTCGCGCAGGAAGCGGAAGAGCCAGTCCGGTTGCGTCTTCTCGCCCTGGTTGATCAACAGTGGGGGCGACGCCGAGCGCGCGTACTGGCTCTCCTTGCCACCTGTCGTATCCGGCTTGTAGATGTCCGGGGACCGTTCGACGAGATACCGCGAGAGCAGATCGGCGAAAGCGCCGCCGTAGGGGCCGTACTCCCTGACGAACCCGCGCAGGCTCTCCGGCGTCTGCAATGCTTCCGGCGGCGGAGATGTCAGGTCGTCCGCCAGCAGCTGCAGGATGGTATTGCCGCCGGCGATGTTTTTGACCGCGCCCGAGGGCTCCCGCCAGGCCAGCGCCTGGCTGAGCGTCACCTGCAAACTGAGCACTTTCTTGCGCCGGGTCTTGTCCGTCGGATCTTCGATCACGCTCAATTCCGGCCGCGTCCCGTGCGCCCTCAGGAAACTTGCAATTGCCGATGGCTGGCCTTGCCAGAGGTTGCTCTCGGGGAAGAAGAAATCCCCTTCCAGGATCCTCTGGGAGACCTGCCACTGCCTGTTGAGCTGGAGCCGTTGCTTGTCGCTCGGCTCAAAGTCGAACGTCCCCGGCCGAATCGTGTGACAGCCCGCGCAGTTGAAGCGATCCAGCACCTGCCGGCCCTTGACCTCTGCCAACCGATCCGGCGACGGGTTGTTGAGGTACTGCGCCGGGATCGCCTCGCCGACCAATCCCAGCACAAAGGTCATGACGGCCTCGCGGGCGTCGGCCTCCTCCTGGACGGCGCGGGCGCTGAACTGCTCGGTACTCTCCGCCGGCCGGCGCCTGGGCGTGGGTTTTCTCTGATCCTTCGGCAGCCCCGCGTTCAAGTCCTCGACCCACTCCGTGCGGGTCTCGAAGTCTTCCTTGCTCTCCTCGGCCAGCCGGCGCGGGTGGGCGAGCTTGAACTGCGGCATGCGCGAACGGTCGTCCCAGGCGCGGAGGCGGCCGTAATCGTAACTGCGCGGCTCCTTGATCTTCTGATGCAGGTAGCCCTCGCGCGTGCGATGGTCGAGCGCATCCCAGAAGAACCCCTCGTAGGGCGTCTTGTCGCCCGCTTTTTGCACTTCAGCGATCTTGCTCAGGTCGTGCCAGTCCTCGACGGGTGTGTGCTTGTCCTTCATGTAGTTGGCGATGTTCTCGAACGCCAACCGCTCGGGATCCTTCTTGCCCCAGTCGGACAGCGGCGTGCCGATCGGCTTGGTGTTCTCGAAGCCGGGGATGTCATGGCAGCCGAAGCAGCCGAGGCGGCCGACGGCCTTGCGACCGACGTACCACATCGTCTCTTGTTCCCGCTTCGCCTCGTCTGCCTTGAACCTCGCCAGCTTGGTTGCGAGGGCTTTCTCGTCCTGCGGCAGTTCCTTGATCCGCGACTCGGGCAGCCCGTCCTTGCCGAAGAAGGTCTCCATTTCCGAGCGGCTAAGGATGCGTACCAGGTAGACGTTGGCGAGTGTCTTGAGGGTGTCGTAGTTGGGCTTGGCGACCGTCAATGTGTTCCAGTCGCTGCCGAGTTCCGTCGCTTTCTGCGACAGCAGCCATTCGGCGACGTCGGCGGCCTCCTGGTCGTCGAGGTGCGTGACCGGCATGCGCGTACGCGGGCTGTGCAACTTCGGATTCTGAACCCAGTGGATCAGCCAGGTGCGTGCGGAGTCCTTGTCGTGCGTCTGCGTTCCCAACTTCTCCGTGATCTGGCTCAGGGTCGGGCCGAAGTGGGCCTCGCTGTGGATTGCGGGCACCTTCTCGTCCTTGCCCACGGACATCGGGGTGGTCGTGCCGGCATGGTTGTGGCACGCCAGACAGCCGCGCTCACTGAACAGCTTCCGGCCGTTGACCAGAGAAGCCTCGGACTTCTTGGGGGCCTTTTCGGCGTGGATGGGCGCGGGCGCCTCCTGCTTGAGCGCGATCATGCTGGTTTTCGCATCGTCGAGTTTCTTCAGGAGGGCGTCCTGCTCGAACAGGGGGAGCGCGCTGAACTTCGCCTTGTTCGCGACCTCCGCGCTCGTCTCGCGGACGATCGTCTCGTAGTAGGCAATGTCCCGTTTGTCCTTGTTCTTGTACATGTCGCCGAGCAAGGTCAGATAGGAGTTGCTCTCGGCGAACAGGAAGTGGGCGATACTGGCGGCCTCAGCGTCTGGGAACTTTTCCTGCCCGGTGCCCTTCAGCGCCTCCTCGTTGTTGTTGCTCAGGCCGTAGAAGTGCGGCATCTTCGTGTCGGGCCGGAACGAACGCGGCGACTTGATCCACTTCGCCATCCACTCCTTGTTGGTCTTCTCGCTCAGGCGGAACAGGCTCGGGCCGACCTTGCGCAAGGTGCCCGGCGGATTGTCGGTGTCGGCCAGCATGCGCGCCCGCTCCGCGGCCGTCACCATTTCCAGCGGCGGGTACGGCTCCAACCGCATGTCGGGGCCGATCGGCACGCCGTTCTTCTTGCCGGGGATCTCGTGGCAGCCAAAGCAGCCGTTCTCGCGGATGAGGTTGTAGCCGCGGAACAACTTCGGCGCCTCCTGCCGATTGCCGCTGGTGATCAGATCGGTGACCTGGTGATGGCACTTCAAACAGGACGCCTCGACGAAGCGCTTGGGCAGCATCGGGAAGTCCCAGAAGTGGATCGACTCCCAGCCGAGGTTCTTCTTCCATTCCTTGAGCTGTTTCGAGTCGTTGGGCGTGTGCGACGCCCATTTGAACTCGGTGCCGCTGCCCTGGCCGGCGTGGCATGAGGTGCAGCCGAACTTCTCGGCCGGATGCTTGCTGTTGGAGCCGACGAACAACTCAAGCCGCGGGTGGGCGCAGAACTCGTTGATGCGGCTGGGGGTCAACTTGTTCTTTGACAGCGGCGTCAGCCGGAGGTCGCCTGGCCGCGGTAAGTTCGCCTCGTCGGAGGTGCCCGCGAGTTCCGACGGTAGTTCCTTGAGCCTCTCCTTGGCGCTCTCCAGGTTGGCAACCAGTTCTGCGGATGGCTCCTCGACCAGGGCTCGCAGTCGATCCTTGGTGTAGGCAGGGCGGTCGATGCCCTGGTGACAGGTCATGCAGCGATCGAAGCGAGTGACGCCCTTGAAGTTGTAATCGATGGTCAGCTCATTCAGGGTGAACTGATGGATCTTCGTCGGCGCCGCGAAGGCATCAATGACCGGCAGGTTGCGGAACCAATCGCCGAAGCCCCACTGGCTCTTGATGGCGGCACGGGCCTTGCGAATCAGGTCATCGTTGAGACGTTTCAACTCCGTCTGGGCGACGACCAGCGGCTTCTCGATGCCGTCCTTCTCTTGCTGGTTCTTTTTGAGGTCGGCGAGGGTCTTGTCCAGTTCGTCCTGAGCCGCAGCGACCTTCGTTTCGAGCTTTTCCACCTCTTCCTTGTAGCCCTTGGCCTGCGGAGAGGACGCACCGTAGCGGTCGGCGGCCATGTCGAAGAAACTGGCCTTGGAGGCGAGGTCGGCCTTGAGATCTCCGACCTTTTGCTCCTGGCGTTCCTTGGTGGGGGCCAATTTGGCGATGTCGCGTTCGAGTTGCTTGATCCGCTCCTCGCCGGTTTTGCGGGCCTCACGCGCCTTCTCCACGGCCTTTTTGACTTCCTCGTACCGCTTCGCGTCCGGCAATTCCATGATCGCCTGGCGCGTGAACATGGCCGCCTCGACGTCGCGGAACTCGCGCTGCTCCGTCTTCCACTCGCGATTGTAGTCCTGGATGAACATCCCGATCATGCTCACCAGCATCGCGATGCTCGACACCGCGAAGACGATATCCAGAGCCTTCTGATTGCGGTAGGTCTGATCGGTGGCGGCCATATCGCTCCGCTCCAAAGGAAAAAGGCAAAAGGAAAAAGGCAAAACCAAACGGTATCGGTCTGTACTTTTTCCTTTTGCCTTTTTCCTTTTGCCTTCAAATGTTGAAGAACGCTTCCGGGATGAACACGATGTACTTGAGGTTGATGGTCCAGCGCAGCACCATCTTGATCGGCAACAGCGCCATGAACTGAATCAACGTCACCAGCACGAAGAAACGCACGAAGCCCATCTTGATGAACAGCGGCTTCATGACGGTTTTTGCGAGGAGCGGCGGCAGCAGGAGCAGGTAGCCCAGGACGAGGATAATGCCGGGCAACTCGCGCCACAGCCAGAAGCCCGACGACGAGTAACCGAGTCCGAGCCAGAAGTATTCCGACAGGTTGACGTTGTTCAGCGGTACGTTCTTGTGCGGATCCCACGCCTCGAAGGGGCCGAAGAAGTTCCAGTTCGGGCCGCGCAGGAAGGTGCCGAGAACGATCAGCGTCACCCACAATACCAGGAAGCCGAACAGGAACATGCTGACGGCGAACTTGCGCTGCGCGAAGGTGAAGTAGCCGTTGCCCTTCTGGTTGTAGTCGATGTAGGGCATCGCGATCAGGCCGACGATGATCATACTCGGCAGCACCACGCCCGCCATCCACGGGTCGAAGTAGACGAGCATCTCCTGGAGACCGAGGAAGTACCACGGCGCCTTCGACGGGTTCGGGATGCGCGACGTCGAGGCGGGTTGCTCCAGCGGCGCCTTGAGGAAGATCGACCAGATCAACAGGCCGACTGTGCAGATCACCATCGCGATCAGTTCGGTGTAGACGAGGTCGGGCCAGACGAGCACCTTGTCGTCTTCGAGTTTTTCCAGCGGCGGCTCGCCCTTGTCGAGGCGTTCGTCGTTGACGACCGCCTTGCGCATGCCGAGCCAGGTGCAGAAACCGACGGCGAAGATCAACATCACGATGGGGACGTTATCTTCCTTGCCGAGGATCTTCTGGAAGTTGGGGTCGGTCATGCCCCAACCGCCGAAGAGGAGCACCGCGTTGAGGACGCCCCAGGCGACGCCCGGCTCGGTGAGCGTCCTGCGAAAGCGCAGAAACAGGATGAAGCCAAGCACCGACAGCACGAAATAGCTGACGGCGTTCATGGCGTTATCGACCGCGTGGCGAACGCCGATGGGGAGCACCCAAGCGGCGCCGAGGAAGTACGCGACGGAGTGAATGAAGAAGACGCCGGCGACCACCGCCCAGACGGCAGCGCCGGTCTTGTTGCGCTGGCGCGAGCAGTAATAGGCAAACCCCAGGTTCATCAGCATGACCAGGAAGTAGTAGACCCCCAGGCCAGTCTGGACGGAATCGCTCAGGGTTTCGTGGCTATTGTGCATGGTGCAAACAACCGTGGATGGTGGATGGTGGATGGTGGATGGTGAGTGGTGGCAATGGTTTTCTCTTCACTGCCCACCATCCACCACCCACCATCCACCGGATCACAAGGCGCCGCTGATGCCGCCGTCCTTGCGCACGCGCCAGAAGTGGACGGCGATCAGCAGGGCCGCCGCCAAGGGGATGGCCACGCAGTGCAAGACATAAAACCGTAGTAAGGCCGTCTCTCCGACAAAACGGCCTCCTAATAGGGCAAAACGGGCGTCGCTGCCGGAGGTGATCAGCGGCACGTCGCCGACGACCAGGAAGCGAGCGCCGGGGCCTTCGTAGCCCAGAAACGGCGTGGCCCGCGCCATGTTGCTGCCGACCGTGATCGCCCAGATGGCGAGCTGGTCCCACGGCAGCAGGTAGCCGGTGAAGCTCAGCAGCAGCGTTAAGACCAGGAGTATGACACCGACACCCCAGTTAAATTCCCGCGGCGGCTTGTAACTACCGGTCAGGAACACGCGATACATGTGCAGCCAGATCGTGATGACCATCGCGTGGGCGCCCCAGCGATGCAACTCGCGGAGGATGCCCAGCGTTGCCACGTCGCGCAGCGACAGGATGTCGTTGTAAGCATGTTCGAGCGTGGGCCGATAGTAGAACATCAGCAGCACGCCGGTGACCGTCTCGACCAGGAACAGGAAGAACGTGATACCGCCCATGCACCAGGTGTAACTGAGGGCAATGCCGCTCTTGCGCACGGAGACGGGGTGCAGGTGCAGAAAGACGTTGGTCAGCATCACCACGACGCGGTTGCGCCGGTCGCGGGGCGCCGGGTGGCGGAAGATGCTCTTCCACACCTGGGTGTTGCGGATGTAGTCACCGATGGCCATGTCGCTTCGCTCCAAAGGCAAAAGGCAAAAGGCAAAAGGCTGAACCGACTTGGTTTTTTCCTTTTTCCTTTTGCCTTCGACGTCTAGCCCAGCAAGATGTACGAGTCTGCTTCGCCCCACTGCCCGAGTTCCTTCTGGAACTTGCGCGACTTGTCAACGACGATCTGACCATCGTCTCCTAGACGGATCGCGTATCGCTCCAGAGGCCGCGGCGCGGGGCCTTCAAAGTTGACGCCCGTGATGCGGAAGCCGCTGCCGTGACAGGGGCATTTGAATTTCTTCTCGCCCTCAAGCCAGTTGGGCGTACAGCCCAGGTGCGTGCAGGTGGTGCTCAGGGCGTAAATGGTGTCCTGGTCGCGTTCGTTCTTGGCGCGGATGACCCAGGCACCGACCGTCTTGAAACGGTCATCGACCTTCCCTTCCTCGTACTGCTCCGGGGGGCCGGCCTTGAAGGTGCTCGACGGCTCTGACAACACGTTGGGGAAGAGGAAGCGGACGGTGCCGAGGACCATGCCAGTGCAGGAGGCGATCAGGCCAAACCAGGCGGCGCCGATCCAGGTCTTGAAGAGGAAGTAGCGGCGCGTCGTGCCGCCCTTGCCCGGCGGCATTTTCGCGGGCGGCGCGGGCCTGGGCGGCAGGGCCGGCTTGGCGGGCGCCGCGGGGGGTGGGGCGGTCACGGCGGTCGCTGCCGGTTGGTTCGGGGCGGGCGCCGCGGGGATGGCTGGTTCGCTGGGTTTGGAGGCTGGATCTGACATGCAAGTCCTCTCACTCCGATCAGCACGCTCCGGCCTGGGCGGGCGCATCCCGGCCCACGGGGAACTTTGTAGTTGTCGCTAGGGGGTTGTCAACTGTTTTCCAGGGCGGCAACGCGAACAGTCAATCAAGGGCAAAGGAAGTGCCAACGGGCCGATTCTGGCGCGGTTGTGGCACGGTCTCCTGACCGTGCCACTCTTTCGACCGCAGGTCTCCCTGTATTGCCCGCAGGCCCAGAGGAGACCTGCGGTCAGGAGCCGTGGCACGGTCAGGAGACCGTGCCACAACACGCGTTTCCCGCTAAGCTGCAAGCGGGAAACGGGCGGCGGGTTCTCGGAAATGGCACCAGAAGCGGGCGATTTTTCCCGAACGTGAGAAGTCGCCAGGGTATCACGGGCTGCCGACGACGGCCCGAATGGTCGCCGCGCTGACCGGCTGGATGACGCCGCGCTCGGTGATGATACCGGCGATCAGGTGAGCGGGCGTCACGTCGAAGGCGGGATTGTAAACCTTGACGCCATCGGGCGCAGTCTGCCGGCCCAGGCCGTGGGTCACCTCGCGCGGGTCGCGCTGTTCGATCGGAATGGCGTCGCCGTTCGGCAAACTCAGGTCGAAGGTGCTGCTTGGGGCGGCGATATAAAAGGGAATGTCATGGGCCCGCGCCAGCAGCGCAACGCCATAGGTGCCGATCTTGTTCGCGGTGTCGCCGTTAGCCGCGATACGGTCGGCGCCGGTGACGACGAGCTGCACGCGGCCCTCCTTCATCACCTGCGCTGCCATGTTGTCGCAGATGAGCGTCACGTCGATGCCGCGTTGCTGTAGTTCCCACGCGGTGAGGCGCGCTCCCTGGAGCAGCGGGCGCGTCTCGTCGGCGAAGACATGGAAACGACGCCCCTGTTCGGCGGCGGTGAACATGACGGCCAGGGCGGTGCCGTAGTCGGCGGTCGCCAGGCCGCCGGCGTTGCAGTGCGTCAGCACCCCTTGCCCCTCGCCGATAAGGTGCGCGCCCGCCGCGCCGATGGCCCGGCACATGCGGCGATCTTCCTCCTCGACGGCTTGCGCTTCCCGCAGCAGTGCGTGCCGCCACTCGGTGGGACCCAGGAGCGGTTCCAGCCGGCGGCCGTGCCGCTCCATGCGGGCCAGCGCCCAGAACAGGTTGACCGCCGTGGGCCGGCTAGTACGCAAGAACGCCGTCACGTCCGCCAGCGCGCGCTGTCCTCCCTGCATCCCCAGAACGACGCCGTAGGCCGCCGCGACGCCGATGGCCGGAGCGCCGCGCACGCGCAGCACCTTGATCGCTTCCCAGACCTCCTCGACGGTGCGGCAGTCGCGGTATTCGAGTTGGGTCGGCAGCAAAGTCTGGTCGAGCAGACGAAGAAAGCCGTCAGTGCCGCCGATCCATTCGAGGGTGCGGGGCGGTTGCGAGGGATTTTGCGTCATTTGGGGTGGAGAAAAGCGAGAATGGTGTCGTGCAGTTTGCCGTTGCTGGCGATCACGTCCGGCCGATGGATGTCGGGCTTGCCGTCCCAGGCGGTCATGCGGCCACCCGCTTCCTCGACGATCACTTGCAGGGCCGCCAGATCCCAGGCGTGACAGCCGTGCTCGAACATCACGTCGCCCGAGCCTTGCGCCACCAGCACGAAGCCGTAGAAGTCGCCGTAACCGCGTTGCCGCTGCGTCTGTGCCGCCAGTTTCAGAAACGCATCCTGACAACCGGCTTTCACGAACCAGCTAATGCTCGAATAGAACAAATGCGCCTCGGCCAGCGTCCCCACATCAGAGACATGGATGCGCCGGCCGTCGCGATAGGCGCCGTCGCCGCGCAGCGCCCGATAGGTGTTCCCCAGCGCCGGGACGACCGCGACGCCTGCGATCTGCTCGCCCTTGTACTCCAGGCCGACGAGCGTGGCCCACAGCGGCACCCCGCGCACGAAACTCCGCGTGCCATCGACCGGATCGATGATCCAGCGAAAGCCAGAGGCGCCGGGCGTATCGCCGGATTCCTCGCCGAGGAAGCCGTCCTGCGGGAAGGCGCGCAGCAAGGTACTCCGAAGCAGTGCTTCGGCCTCGCGGTCGGCGACGGTGACGGGGCTCTTATCATGCTTCCACTCGACCGTCACGTCGGTGTCGTAGTAGCGCAGCGCCAGTTGCCCGGCTTGCTGGGCGGCCTCGACCGCGAGTTCGTAGCGCGCACGCCACTCGGGATTCATCGGTGCCTCCGCTTGTCCGCTCCTCGCTTGCGGGTTAGCACGTCTCGGAGTGCTAACCCGCAAGCGGGAAGATGAGTTGCTCTTCTCCGGCGACGGGCCACGCGCCGAACCAGGGGCATTATCGGAGGAACTGGCAGAAATGCAACCGGGCGATGGGGCTGGCAACTTCGTGCCGGCGCCGGCAAAGGCGATTGCGTCTCCACATTGGGGTTGTTATCTTCGTGAGGTATGTCCGAGGTGACGCAACTCCTCCAGGCCATCGACCGGGGCGACCCCCACGCCGCCAGCCAGCTCCTCCCGCTGGTCTACGACGAGCTGCGCCGACTCGCCGCGCACAAGTTGGCCCACGAAGTACCGGGACAGACGCTCGAAGCGACCGCCCTCGTCCACGACAGGGGCATCGTCTCATTTCGCAAGTCCCAGAGTTGACAGTTCTTGCTCCAGTTTCTTCGGGTCGGCTTGGAGCAACTCCCAGGGGTCGTAACTGGGGAGTTTCAGCC
>DASPXY010000928.1:0-3156 GCA_035637055.1 Gemmataceae bacterium
TTTCCGGCTCCGACAGTTTTGCCCAGGTCGCGAGGAGATGCACGCTTTCATGAGCTTTGTGGAGCGAGGAAAGGCTAAGAGGATCGGCATGGTATTGCCGCAGTTTCGCCACCGAGTCCCAGTCCCCCACAGCTGCCCAGGAAACCAATTTTTGACAAATAGGGTCCAAATTATCCAGATCACGGAGCCTGTCCGAACTGCGCGCGGGCTGGAAGGTGTCGAGGGCATAGCCACGGCTGGTCGTGAAGTCGGACTCCAGCCCCTTGTCGCGCGTCCTGGTGTAGGTCGCCAGCACCTGCACCGATTTCATCTGGCGGAAGGAGCGATGCGGCGGCTCGAAGGTCGAAAAGGTCAGTTCCCTCACCAGAGAGCCCGGCAGCAAGCGCACGACCCCGTAGAGCAACAGGGCCGCCAGGCCCGGCTCCGCAGAGAGGTAGAACGTCTTCCGCGCGCCCCCCTCTTCCAGATCCTTCAGAGCCAGCACGGTGGCTTGCAGCGCCGCGCTGAGCATTTTCCGCCGCCGCTCGCCCTTGTCGCCTCCCTGCAGCGGTTCGCGGACCGGGCAGACCGTCGTGGCCAGCACGTCGCCGGGCAGTTGCGCGCCACTGAGAAACGCCAGCAGCACACGATCGTCCAACTTGCCCTTTTGCGGCAATCGCTCGGCAAACTGGTCCAATTTCTTCTTGCCGCCCGCGGGGTAGGTCGTGACCCATTGCGGCGAGCCCCAGGTTTGCAGGGCCTCGGCCGCTGTCAGCTGCGGATGGAACAGGATGTGGGTGAAGTAGTTGCCGGGCCGATTGCGCGTATCGAACTGGACATAGGCGGTGTGGACGAGCGCGAACAAACCTTGCCGCACCCTCACCAGGGCGAGGCGGCGCGGAGCGTCTCCCGGAAGAGGGTTGGGCTCCCACATGTCCAGCGGCAACTCGTAGGCCGGGTAGTCCAAAGCGAAGCGCAACAACTCCGGGTCGTCGGTCGAACTGGCGCGAATGCCGAAGCCGGCGGCGGCCTCGCCCCGGTAGCTGTCGGCGGGCGCGCAGTGCGTGACGTAGACCTGCTCGACCGGCACCGGGGGGGCGTCCGTTCGGTCCCGTGCCGTCGCTGTGGAACTCGACATGGATCTCCTACCTCTCAATTTGTTCGTAGTTCCGCCTTTAGCCGGCTCGACGTCAAGCCGCCTAAAGGCGGAACTACGAACCACACCTGCACTAGCGCTGGCCCCCGCCCCCGCCGGTGGTCGGCGGGCCCATGATCAAACGCGCGCCCGTCACCTTACACCATTTCAGATCAATCACTGGCCAAACCGTTACCCGCAACTGCGACTGGCCACGCGGCGAGACCGGCAGGACGATGCCGGTATTGGGCCGATGGCCCTCCGCGGTCAGCCGGTAGGTTTTGCAGTCTTCCGGTCGCTCGTAGAACCTGCGCGCGTCCGCCGCTACCAGGCAATAGCTGATGCGCCCGAAGTGCGGCCACGTCCAGCGCGCCGTCACCGTACCCTCCGGCAGGTTGACGACAAATGGCGTCGCCAATTTCTCCAACCTGCCCTCGGTCACCAACCAGCGCTCCAGCAGTTCGACAATCTGCGTCTTGTGGGCCTTGAACAACTCCTCGTGCTCGGCAATAAACCGCAGATCGTCCGCGGTGAAGGCTCCCACCTTGCCTTCAGCCAGCACCGCGAAGATATGCTCGGCTGCCTCGGCCCGGTGGAGCAGGTCGTGGATCTGAGGCGCCGCCGCCAGCAAGGGCGGATAGTCCGTCAGAAGCGGATCGGTGGCCAACTTGCGCACCTGCTTTGCGTTGCCCTCCGCCAGCGCTTTCTCCAGCGCCTGCCAGGCCGCCCGCCGCTCCACGGCCTGGGTGTAGCGGACGTGGGCCGCGTCGGCGTCGTGGCAGTGACGCAGCAACTCCTCGTCCCAGAGCCGCAGCCACTCGGCGTCCTGCTGATCCAGGGGCAGATCCGCATCAATGGCGTCGAGGCGGTCCAGGCAATCGCGCCGCTGGACCGCCACGGTGCAGCGCTCGATGACGACCTTATCGAGCCGCAACGAGCCGGCCGCCCTGACCTTCTCCCACACCCGGGCAATGACGCGATCCAGCGGCGGCGTCGCTTCGAGCGCACGCGATAGCTCCGACTTCAGGGCCGCACGCTGATAGGCCACCTTGACGCGCCCCGCCAGGCGATGCGCGTAGCCCGAGGGCAGGGAAGCCGCCGCGGACAGGATCTGCTCTTCCCGCGCCGCCCCCCTGTCAACCTGGGCAATGATCTGCTGCAGCGCGTCCAGCACTTCGAGACGCCGGCGCATGTCCTGGTGGCACGGACGCAAGGTGGCGGCCTCAGCACAGTTTGTCAGGAGTGCCTCGTCCCAGAGCCTGTCGAATTGGCGATCGTTGTCCTCGCTCGCCACCGCGGGCAAGGCGCGCAATCGGTCCAGCAGTTCCACCCGCGCCCGCGCCTGCTCGGCGCGCGACCGATGGACAGCCGCCGCGCGGGGCAGTTTGCCGTGGGACGTCAGCCGATCCCAGGCGTCGGCAACATCGCGATCGCTGGCGCTCGGGTTCTGGACCACCTTGAGAAAGTCCTCCGTGAGCTTGACGCGCACCCGCGCCTGCGCCACGCGCTGGACGTTGCGGTGGGGATACCCCACCGGCAGGGACGCGGCGACCGCTGCCACGCGCTCCTCGTCGCCGACCCCGCGATTGGCCTCATCGATGGCCGTCTGCAGTGCCGCCAGCGTCTGCAGCCGCCCACGAGCCGCCTGCACGCGCGGCTTGAGAGCGTCCCTCTCCGGACAGCCGGTCAGCAGTACGCTGTCCCAGAGCCGGTCGAGTTGCCGATCGTTGTCCTCGGTCTCGGCCACGGCAACGGGGCGCACCTGATCGAGCAGGTCGGCGCGGCGGTGCGCTTGCTCGGCGCGCGGCCGGTCTCCGTCGGCGTCGGGGTGGCCGCCGGCCTGCGCCAGAACGTCCCAGGCGTTGGCAATGCCCCGCTCCGTGCTGGCTGGCTGCTTGAGTACCGTTCGGAAGCGATCATAGGCGTCAATGCGGAGCCGCCAGCGCTCGGCCTCGGCGCGAAGGGGCGCCGCCTCTGCGACGGCTCCTAGCTGCGGACCGTAGCGCGACCACAGGGCGACGAGCTGCCGTCCGTTGTCCTTG
>DASPXY010000929.1:0-2362 GCA_035637055.1 Gemmataceae bacterium
AGGCACTCTTGTCGCGACCACAGACAAGCCCCTGGGCTGCGCGCAGACGGATGGTCAGGTTGTCATCGTCGAGCAGTTTTTCCACCACCCGACGCTGCTTCGGCGTGCCGTAGCGACCGACGACAAGGGCAGCGGCGGCACAGCGCGCCGGAGTTGCATCCTTGAGGGCCGCAATAATGGCAGGATCCACCTTGCCCTCACGGCCGCCGAGAGCGAACAGGGTCTCCAGGACTTCCTCACTCACGGGCTCCGTGGCCAGTGGGAGGTAGTCGAGCAACACCGCGACGGCGCCCTTGGCCTCGCGCACTTTGAGCAGCCGCGTCGCCGCCAGCACCACCGCGGGCGACATCTGCTCCTCGATGGCCTGAATGCAGCGCTCGGCACGGCGACTTATCTCCAGGTCGCCGCCCTTGGCCACCTTGTGCAGGCCGGGCAGGGCAGGCGGCCCCACCGCCTTCAGCTCCACGACGGCCTTCTCGCGAATGCGGAAGGTTTTATCGCCGAGTTGTTCCAGCAGGGCGGCGACGCGCTTCGTATCCTCGGGAGTCGGAATCAGCTTGCGCAGGAACCCGACCAGCGCCGGTCCATCCATACCAATACCGGCTCCTTTAAGGAGCTTTTCGTCCTCGGCGGGCTGATCATCGGGGAGCTTGGCGTCCGGGGTCGGTTGCGGAGTGATCTGCGCGTTGGCGTGGAGAGCCGCCCCGACCAGGAGGACGACAAGCGCCGTCGTGGGTAGGGCGTGACAGAAGCGACGCATGGGAATGTCCTCTGTGGTCGGAAGCCCGCGAGGTTTGGCCCGTGGGATGAAGGGGAACCCCCTTATTGTGACGATCCGTGGGACCGAGAGCAACCGCTTGCCGTGCCTTCCAGTCCGACCGGCCTGCCGCTCAACTTACCCTCGGCTTTTGGCCCTGCAACGATTGCCGCCCTTGATCGGCCCCCCAGCCGATCACCCCCCAGACGTTACGGAGTTGTTGCTGGCAGCGGGGCGGGAATGACCGGGAGAAAACCAGTCGGATGCGCCGGGCACGCGGGACCCCCCCCAGCCAGCCGCGCCGGACGCCGTGTTCCTGGCAGAGCCGACGCACTTCCTCCAGGAAGGCGGCGGTGACCTTGCCGCGCTGGATGTCGATCTTGTCGTCGCGCACGGCGAGCAGGAAGCTGTAACGCAAGCCAGGGGCAGCGCAGAGCACGACCGCGAGCACAAGGGCCCCTGTCCCGAGGATGAGCAGGCCAGCCTGGAAGGTGGTCATGTCGAGATCTCCCGTCGCTACGAGTGAGGCTACGATCGACCCGTGTTACCCGGCGGTTCTGCAGCTCCCTCACCCTGTCAAAGTGCCTCACGGTCACGGGGATTGTGTATCCGAAAACACGCCGCGGGCCACTGCTCGGGCATGGTCGAGATGCGACGCGATGACCTGCGCCACCTGATCCGGGCTCATGGTAAGGCCGGACAGGCACAGGGCCGGCCTTGGGAAGCCTCTGCGGCGATTCCAGCGGTCCACCATGCGGCGCCAGCGCGAGAGGCGGCTCAGGTACCTGTCCGGATCGCGCAGTTCCAGAACAAGCAACTCGTGGTCGAAGACCGATACGCGCCAGGTAGCCTCGATGTCCAGCCAGGAGATCCAGCCCGCCCCGAGGTTTCTGTCGAAAACCCCCTGAACATCAACGATCAATTGGGGTCTCCGGTCGAAGAGTCGCAAGAGGAGCAGAACCGCACCCGGTCCGAAGAAGAGGAGTAAGAACCACCCGGCGACCGGCTGCTTGCCAGTCACGATCAACAATGCCCCAGTCGCCGCGAAACCAGCCGTTCCGAGGAAATACACGCCGTATTCCCCTCGACTGGTCCTGAGGGCGACCCGCTGGCGCTCGGGCAACGGCAGCGGGTCAAAGGCCCTGGCAGCGCGGTTCTGACGTCGTCGGCCGAACAACTCCCACGCAGCGAAGAGGCCGCAACTGCCAAAGAACACCACCCCGGTCAAGCCGGCCGGTGCGTCCTTCCCGGTGGCCAGGATGAGGAACCCCGCCGCAACGAACAACAGGCTGGCAAGCAACACAAAGACGCTCACGGGAGAAACCGCACCACCTGGAATTGCGATGATTCGTTGGGCCGGGAGCGACACTGAGCCTTCACTCTGAGGCTGCCTCAGTGAGAGTAATGCGCCATGTCGGCTTGGTCCAGCGGAAAGCCACAGCTGCCTTGCGGGCGTGGTTACGAGTCCAGCAGGATACGCTCCCCGATCGCGGCGGGAACAGAGTACACTCTCTCGGATGGCAAGTGCTTGCGGGCCTTATCGCCCTGACCGGAGTGCAGAAGGTGGTAAATCTTTTTCACACGCGGGGTGTAGTCTTCGATCGC
>DASPXY010000930.1:0-3100 GCA_035637055.1 Gemmataceae bacterium
AAAGCTCTTCTTGGTCCACGGCGACGCGAAGCGGTTGCGGACGGCCGAACTTTCGAACTGGACGGGGAAGGCCGTGGCTGGTCCGCGGAGCGAGCTTGACGGTGTCCTTGCGCGGGACGAGGCGTCAAAGTCAGGCATCTACTTCTTGAGTGGGATTGATTCGGAGTCCGGGAAGCCTACGGTCTACGTTGGCGAAGCCGAAAGCATCCGGGATCGCTTACGGAGCCACCTCGACAGAGACTTTTGGAATCACGTTGTCTTCTTCACCAGCAAAGACGAGAACCTGACCAAGGCGCACATTCGTTACCTTGAGGGGCGTCTCATCGAACAGGCCAAGTCAGCTGGACGCGCTCTGGTAATGAACCGCCAATCGAGCGAGTCAAAGCTCCCCGAGTCCGACCGTGAAGACATGGAGATCTTTCTCGAGCGGATTCACCAGCTCATGCCTGTGCTCGGGGCAGACGCCCTAGTGCCGATTGGCTCAACACCGAAAGGCCACGCCGAGAAACATATTCTCGTCTGTGAGATAAAAGGGCTAAAGGCCACTGGTCACCTGACTCCAGGCGGGTTCGTCGTGCTCAAGGGATCGCAAGCGGTTCTCAAGGAACGTGCGTCTGCCCACTAGCCTGGATTTTCACGCCACCCAAGCACCTAACATTTGCGACGGGTGTCAGGGGATCTCGAAGCGGAGCCGGCGGTTGTTCCACCACGGAACCACCGGGCGCTCGTCGAGCAGAGCCGAGGCGATGAGGATGGGGTTGTGAGCACGCCGAGGCAACTCTACGACGACCTCGGTCTCGGTGATCCGGACATGCGCGGGGCTTTTCAGAAACCGGCGCCAGATCTGGCGCGGCTGCGCTCGCTCGAAACCCCGGAGCTTGAGGGCGAGGAATCGATACAACCCCGTCGCGATCGTGGTCAGCAAGACATCGAAGCTGACGTTCAAGGCCACCGCCGAGCTCAGGGCATCGAGGTGCAGGAAGTTCACCATGTCCGCCAAGCCATTCTCGATGAGCATGCGCCGGGCGTAGCGGATGATCAACGCCGACGGAGTGGCCCGGAAATCATTGGTCAGCAGCACGGTCGGCCGCTCGTGGCCGAGATCTTTGATGAATAACTGGCGCAACGGCTCTTTGCCGTAATCACTGATCCGCACCCGCTGGTCGATGACCTTGGGAGTTTGGTACATCCGATGCGGCACGTCGAGGTGCACGGTGCGCCACGCCGAAGCGGGCTGCAGGGCGATCTGCCGGAGCAACCCCGGCGAGCGCCGCCGCAAGGTGATGAAGTGGATGCCCAAGGCCGTCAACTTCGCCAGCTTGTGGTACGTGGTGAGCTGGGAGTCGAAGACCAGGTGGGGCGGGGGCTTGCCCGTCTGCCGGGTCCAGAATCGGACGAAGGCCAGCACCTCGTCGGCTTCCTCGCCTTTGCGCAGGTCGGTGTTGGCATAGCACAGCACCTGCGTGTCGCCGTCCTGGGCCAGGAAGGCGAGCACACTCTTCTGCCGCCGGCTGCGCCGGGAGATGTAGTGCTTCTCGACGAACTCGTCGGCGCCGAAGTACGGGATCGAGTGGAAATCCAAGTTGAACGACTGCCCGGGGAGCACCTCGTGGCCCCGCAGGGTTTTCACCCACCCCTCGAGCCACGTGGCCAACCGCCGGGGCCCGAGGCGGCTGGAGTATTGACTCAGAAAAGTGGTCTTGGGCAGCACGTTGAGCCCGGTCCACAGGGCCAGCCCCTCGTCGAAGACGAGGTCCATGACGTGGCTCTTGCGTTCGGTACTGGTGAGCTTGAGCGCCAGGGCGGCGCGGACCGCATGGGTTGCCGGAATCATGCGCGTGCCGGGGAAGCCGGCCTGGCCGACGAGGTCGTCGAGGCCCAGCCGGACCAGCCAGGGCACGAACACGAACAGCCCCCCCATGGCGGTCGCGAACTGACGGGGGGCCACCCGGAACTGCCGCACGTCGGCCACCGCCGCCTGCTCGGGCCGTGGGCGCTGGGGCCGCTCCTCGTCGCGGCGTCGCGGCAGGCGGGCGAAGCCCTCGGCGCGCAAGACCTCGTGAATCGCGGTCAGACTGAGGCGATGTCCCTGCTGGCTCAGCGTGTCGTGAATGTCGTAGATCGACAGGTTCTGCTTGCGCATCGCGATGATCAGGGGACGGGCCGGGTCTTTCTTGGTCTGGACCCGGGGCCCCCGCGCAGCCGCGACAAAGAACTCCCGCAGCTGCCCGTGGCGGAACGCGTGGCACAGCACACGGAAGGCCCCTGGGGTATAGCCATACCGACGAGCCGCCTGCGCCGAGGGCATCCCGTCGGCGAAATAGGCGCGCAGGGCTTCGTACTGGCGATGCCGGGAATCCTGGGGCTCCAGGAAGAACCGCTCGGGTTCCGTTAGAGCTTTCGGTGAAGGCATCCTGGAAATGCATCATTGCACCTAAATCCTGTGGCACCAAACTTTTTCTCCCCTACCCGTAGGGGCCAATCGAATTCCAGACGTAAAACCTGAGGCAGCCGAGGACAGACGCAACCGGCCGAATCTGTTGAGGGGTGGCGGGACCGATGCAATTAACCATCTTTGACTCCACCTACTGGGTAACGCTCTGGCCAGCCCCACGGTGTTTCCCCCTTGCGGATCGCAGGCGTGTCGGCGCTCGCTCGTTAGTCCGCGAAGCGTGCGTGAAAATCCAGGCTAGTACCCGTACACCCTCGCGTCGCGAAACAAGCTGATCGAGGATGGAACATTGGTTCAAGACGGAGACCACTTGAAGTTCACCCGCGATGCTGAGTTTAGTAGCCCTAGCGCGGCCGCAACTGTTGTGCACAGGGGGTCCGCGAATGGACTACTCGCGTGGAGGAATAACGGTGGGAAGACGCTCAAAGAACTTGAAGCCGTCTAACTTCGCAGTCGAGCAGACCGCTGGCTCGCATGCGCTCGCCGCGGCTGCTCACCGCGAGCGTACGGCGGCGGGAGGCAGCGTCGCTCTTATCCGCGTGACCTCACTGAACGACAATCCCGGGAGCCGTGCATGAGCGCATCTTGGCTGATGAAGAGAATTGATACCACGGAGAGCCCCTGCCCGGAATCTTACACGCGGAGTTA
>DASPXY010000931.1:0-4897 GCA_035637055.1 Gemmataceae bacterium
AACCAATTTGGCTACAACAACGGCGCCTACCTGAATCTGAGCCAGGGCAAGAAGGACGAGGTGCAGACCGGCAAACTCGGTGTCGATCTGAGTTGCGACGCGAACCAGCTCCGCAGCCAGACACAGCTGAGCCAGACAGCAGTGCGGCGCATCGGCAACACGACCTGCCTGGAGGTCGGCGGCGTCTGGGTCGATGAGGCATTCGACCCGAAGATGAAGACGGTCACCATCAAGGCGATGAGCCCGGCGTACTTCCAACTGCTGGAGCAGCAGCCGTCAGCCCGTGCCGTCCTGCGTCTGGGCAACCATCTGGTGTGGGTCACGCCCAGCGGCACCGCCCTGGTGATCGACTCCACCGCCGGCCAGCAAAAGATGACCAACGCCGCGATCAACGCCTTGTTCGTGGCGAAGAAGAAGTAAACGTGGCGGTGTGCCTTTCTCCCCCCGCATCGTCGTAAGATAACACTAGCCCGAAGCGTAAGCGAGGGATGGGGATAACGCCATCCCTCGCTTACGCTTCGGGCTAGTGTTGAACCGGCCACGTCGAGGATAGCGAGCGCCATGAGTTTCGTCTTCCCCTTTGTGCTGGGCGGTGTGCTGCTGGTCGGCATTCCGGTGCTGATCCACCTCGTCATGCGCCAGAAGCCGAAGACGCTCCGCTTTCCTGCGTTCCGCTTCCTCGTCCAGCGCAGCCGCACCAACCTGCGCAAGCTCCGTCTCCGCCACCTCCTGCTGCTCACCCTGCGGATGCTGCTCATCGCGATCATTTGCCTCGCCCTGGCCCAGCCAAAAGTCTTCTACGAACCGCTCAAACTCGGCACGGATCGACCCGTCGCCGCCGTCCTCGTCTTCGACACGAGCCCGACGATGGAGTACACCATCTCCGGCGCCAAGGGCACCAAGCAGACGCGCCTCGATGACGCCAAGCGGCGTGGCCGCGAGCTGCTCGACCAACTCCCCGGCGGCAGCCGCGTCCTGATCCTCGATTCGGCCGACCCGCCGCCCGCCGGCAAGGGCGAATGGCTGACGTCGTTCACGCAGGCCGCCAAGCGCATCGACGGCCTGCGGCTGCGTCCCGGCAGCGGCCCCGTCACCGCCCGCATCGAGGATGCGTATCGCCTCCTGAGCGACCTGGCACGCAGCAAGGACGACGAGAAGTCCAGAAGCCTGCCGCGGCTCCTGTGTGTCTTCTCCGACCGCACCAGCGCCTGCTGGGACAAGAGCCGGATGCCGCAATTACACGACTTACGCGATCAAGTACCAATCCTTTCCGACCGGCTGCCGCGCG
The DNA here is from genome assembly GCA_035637055.1 of Gemmataceae bacterium. Taxonomy (GTDB): domain Bacteria; phylum Planctomycetota; class Planctomycetia; order Gemmatales; family Gemmataceae; genus DASPXY01. The sequence continues at coordinate 1,289 of DASPXY010000931.1, forward strand.
TCCGCGAGCGCATGGCCTCGGTCCACGACGCCTTGCAGGGCCTGCGCGACCGCATCCCGGCGCCGGCCGGCCAGAACTTCCCCGACGATCGCCTGCTGTACCTGCTCGACAAGTTGCGCGACGCGACAGGAACACCGATCGAGGACGGCTATCCTGGCGCCGAAGTCAGCAACCTGGTGGCGGGAGCCCGGAGCACGACGCGCGAATTACTTGTCATGCTGGGAAAGGCCAACAAGGATTTGCCGGCGACGGCGAAGGAGGATCACACGAAGGTTCTCGGCGTGCTGCGCACGCTGCAGCAAGACCTGCGCGGCGCTCATGAGCTTTTCTTCGATGTTGGCGACGATAATCCGCGGGATGGAGCCATTCTCGATCTGGAATTGCCGGGCCGCGGCGGGCAGGACGAACCGCAGCAGGTCTTCGCCGCCGACAGGACGTTTCAGGTACGGGCTCTTGTTCAGGCCACCGGCGCCGACCTGAACAGCACGCTGCAGTTTCAGGTCGGCGGCAAGAAGGAAGCACGGGCCGTCGAGGTAAAGGCCGGTCAGCGACTCGGACTCAATTTCGAGGTCGATTGCAAGGTACTCGGCCCCGGTCCGCATCAGGCGAAGGTCGAACTGCTGACCGCCGACGCCATGCCGATGAACAATAGCCGCTACGTCAGCTTCGCCGTCCAGCAACCGCGGCAGATCCTGGCGCTGGCAGACGAGCCCGCGCAGGTGAAGGCTTTCCAGAAGGCCCACGACGCTTTCAAGGACGGCGCTTTCCGAGTCGTGATCCGCAAACCGCAGGAGATCACCGCGAAGGAAGGCGTCACCGCGCTCGATCCGTACGCCGCCGTTGTGCTGTTCAACGTCAAGGCGCCGGACAAGTCGCTTTGGGAAGGCGTGTTGATCCCTTACGTTCAAAGTGGTGGCGGACTGGCCATCGTGCCGGGGGACGTGGATGTCGCGGCGTACAACACGCCGGAGGCTCAGCAACTAATGCCCGCCAAGTTGGTCAAGATCGTCGCTCTTGACAACGAGATAGCGGGCCGCTGGAACTGGGACACGATGACCTTCCAGCACCCCATGATCGCTCCCTTCCGCGAGTGGCGTGACACGAACCGGGATCTCTTCAAGAACCCGAACTCGGTGTCGCGTTACTGGCAGGTCGAGATTCCAAAGGGGGTAGGGACGCCGCTGATTTACTACATCGGCGAAGGGAAACAGTCTCCGCCTGCTCTGCTGGATCGGCGCTTCGACACCAAGGGCAGTGGACGGGCCGGCCGCGTGCTGCTGTTCACGACGCGGCTCGATCCCGCCAACCCGCCCTGGAACGATTACCTGAACACGCTCAGGCCCACGACATACGTCGCCCTGGTGAGCTACTCCGCGAAGTACCTCGCTGGCGACCTGCAGCCGGTGCGCATGAACTTCCTCTCCGGGCAGACCGTGCCGATTGTGCCGCTGCCGCTGGCGATGCGACTCAACGCCTACTCGCTCTTCCGCAACGGCGAGTTCGTCAAGGAAATGACGGCGGAAGCCGCCCAGAACGAATTGCGATTACCGGAGGTCGTGGTGCCCGGCAATTACGCGGTCAAAGGCGAGGACAAGCATGTGGGCGTGTTCAGCGTCAATCTGCCGCAGGAGGAGTGTTTGTTGACGCGCGTCCCGGCGGCCGAGGTGGAGGCGCTCTTCGGCGAAAAGTCGGTGACGCCGCTCGACGTCCGCACCGATCTGCGCGAAGCCATCCGCGGTCAGTGGAGTCAGCCGCAGGAACTACTGCCGTACCTGATGATTCTCGTGCTGCTGCTGCTGGCCGTCGAGAACTTGCTGGCGAACAAATTCTATCGCAAACAGGCGGAACCGACAGGGTAGTTGGGAGTCCGGACCCCTCCCCCCAACCCCCTCCCCGACGCGGAGAGGGGGAGAAGAAGAGATACCGGATTGCTTGCTCCCCCTCTCCGCTTCGGGGAGGGGGTTGGGGGGAGGGGTCGGAACGCCAAACGATGAGGGAACGTGCATGACCGCCCCCTTCGCGGAGCTGATCCTCAACCCCATCGACCCCTGGGACGCGCGCGGGCTCGGTCCGGCGACGCTGGCTGCGGTCGCCCTCACCCTCGTTGTCCTCACCCTCTGGACGTATGCCGGCGTGCGCGAGGCCGGCTGGCGGCGCGTCCTCGCCGTCCTCGCCCTGCGCCTCGGTGCCCTCATCGTCGCCTGCCTCGTCATCCTCCGCCCCTCCTTCGCCGACCGCAGCGAAACCGTCGTCCCGTCCAAGCTGCTCATCGTCGTGGACGATTCGCTCAGCATGAACATCAAGGACGCCTTCAACGGCATGTCGCGCTGGGACGCCGCCCGGCACCTCCTGCGTGCCCCGCCGATCGCCGCCCTGCTCAAACGACTTCAAAACGAGCAAAAGGTCGAAATCATTTTCTACCGCGCGTCCGACGAGGTGCGCAAGTTCGACCCGTCGGGCAAGGCGGAAGGCAAGCGTACGGACATCGGCCACTGGCTGCGTTCGCTCCTGAAGTTGCACGGCAACGAGCAGAATCTGCGCGGCCTGGTCCTCGTGACCGACGGCATTGACAACGGCACGCGCTTCCCGGCCTTGGAAGAGGCAGCCCGCTGGCGCGGCGTCCCCTGCCCGATCTACACCTTCGCGCTCGGCAGTGAAACCGCCACCCTCAAGCAGAACGACATCGCCGTCACCGCCATCCATCCCAACCCCTCGCCGGTGCCCGTCAAGAACAAACTGCTCGTCAAGGCGGTGATCGACGCCCCCGGCTTCGAGGGGCAGAGCGTGGACGTTCAACTCCTCATCGACGGCAAACCGCTGACCGTCAACGGCAAGGAGGTCGGCCCGAAGCGCGTCGCGCTGCCGAAACGCAAGGGCAACGAGATCATCGCCGGGGAATTTACCCCCGAGACGGCGGGTGAGATCAAGGTCACCGTCAAGGTGCTGCCGGTCGAGGGCGAGTTGTCCGTCGAGAACAACGAGATGAGCACCTACGTGACGGTGACCAGCGAGGGCGTCAGCGTCCTGTGGGTGGAGGGCAAGAAGCGGGCGTACGAATCGGTGTTTGCGATCCGCCACGCCCTGGGCCTGGATCGGCGCTTCAACGTCTTCTACACCGAGCGCCTCAAGGGCGGCGGCGGGACCGGCCAGAAGGACTGGTTCAACTTCACGAACCAGCACTACGACGTCATCGTCATTGGCGACATCTCCGCGGACCGCTTCGCGGGCGGCAACAACGAGGTGTTCGCCGAGATCAAGAAAATGGTGGAGGACAAGGGGACCGGCCTGCTCATGCTGGGTGGTGCCGAGACGATGGGCAAGGGCGGCTGGTCGAACATCCCGACCATCAAGCAACTGTTGCCCGTGGACCTGACCCGCGACGACGCTGGCGAGCAAATCGACGAAAGAACCAAGGTCAAAATGAAGCCAAGGACGATCCGGGAAGGGGTGAAAGGAAGAGAGGAGATCAAGGATTACGTGCTGCGGGTGGGAGACGGCGCCGACCCCGGCATCTGGGAGAACGTGCTGCCGCCGCTGGAGGGCATGACGCGCGTCGGCAGGCCGCGCGACGAGGCCGATGTCTTTGCCACCGGCGAGATCGCTGGCGGG
>DASPXY010000932.1:0-7011 GCA_035637055.1 Gemmataceae bacterium
TACGTGAAGAAAGCCGACTTCAAGGAGGGCGATTTCGTCAAGGAAGGGCAGGTACTTTTCGAGATCGACCCCCGCTCCTATCAGGCGGACCTGAACCTGGCCCGCGCCAATCTCAAACTGGCGGAAGCGGAGCGCAACGTCCTGGAGCGGAACGCCGCCCGTGCGCAGCGTTTGATCGGCCGCAGCGCCGTCGCCCAGGAAGATTATGACACGATCATGGCCACCCTGGAGAAGGACCGGGCGACCGTCGAGGCGATGGAGGCGAGCCGCGATCGGGCGAAGTTGTACATGGACTGGACGAGCGTACGAGCGCCGCAGAGCGGTCGGGTGAGCCGCTGCTTCGTCGATCCGGGCAATCTCGTCAACGCCGATAACACCATCCTGACCACCATCGTGACGGAAAATCCCCTCTACGCCTACTTCGACGTGGACGAGCGGACCTACCTCGATCTGACCAATCCGGCGTCGTCAGCGTCGAGTGCCTGGCGGTCGAACCTGCGCGTCCCGGTGCTGATGCGCGTGGCGAACGAGGACGATTTCAAACACACAGGGATCATCGATTTCATTGACAATCAGGTGTCCGGCACCACGGGCACCATGCGCATGCGCGGGGTCTTCAAGAACGACGGCGGCACGCTGCGGGCGGGCCTATTTGCGCGCATCCAGCTGCCAATCGGCAAGCCGTACCAGGCGGTCCTCATCCCCGACGAGGCGCTCCAGAGCGACCAGGGGCGCAAATACGTCTACGTCGTCCAACCTGGAACTAACAAGCAGGGCGAGACGGTCAACGTGGTGGAGTATCGCCGCGTGATACCCGGACAGGCGATTGGTGGGCTGCGCGTCATCAAGGCGCCGGAGAAGGGCAAGGAGGGCAAGGAAGGTCTCCGGGAAGGGGACCAGGTCATCATTGTCGGCCAGCAGCGCGTGCGGCCCGACATGGAGATCGCGGTCACGCTACAACCCTCGCCCCCACCCCCACCGGAATCTCCCCTGGGCAAGCTCCTGAAATAGTGGTGAGTGGTTCGGGTTGGTGAGTGGTGAGTGGTGAGTGGTGAGTGGAGGTTTGCAGAGGGTGGGTGTGCGTGCAATGCAATGCAATCCAACCACGCCCTTCCTCCCCACCACTCACCACTCACCACTCACCAACCCGAACCACTCACCACTCACCACTACCTTATGTTTTCGCATTTTTTCATCGAGCGGCCCATTTTTGCGTCGGTGCTGTCGATCGTCATTACCCTCGCGGGGGTCGTGGCGGTGTTCAGCCTGCCGGTCGCGCAGTATCCGCCCATCACGCCGCCGAGCATCAATGTCTCCTGCTTCTACCCCGGCGCCGACGCCCGAGTCGTGGCCGACTCGGTGGCCGCCCCCATCGAGCAGATGGTCAACGGCGTCGAGGGCATGCTCTACATGGTGTCGCAGTCGAACAACGACGGCTCGTACAACCTGACGGTCACCTTCAAGCCCGGCGTCAACCTCAACTTCGCCCAGGTGCTCGTGCAGAATCGGATCAACCTGGCGCTGCCCAACTTGCCCGACGTCGTCAAGCAGGCCGGCGTCAGCACGCGCAAGCGGAACCCGGATATTCTGCAGGTCATCGGCCTGTACTCCCCCAAGGGGCGCTACAGCCAGCTCTATCTCAGCAACTACGCCGCGATCAAGGTCGCCGATGAGTTGCGGCGCGTCGAGGGCGTCGCCGACACCAATATCTTCGGCCAGCAAGATTACAGCATGCGCATCTGGGTCGATCCCGACAAACTGGCTGCCCTGAACCTCACCGCCAACGACGTCGCCAATGCCATCCGCGAGCAGAACAAGCAGGTCGCAGCCGGCCACATCGGCCAACCGGGTGGCGGGTGGCGGGTGGCGGGTGACGGGTGGCAGGTGCCGCGAGAGGATTTGCAAGCAGCCGGTTCTCTTCACGCGCCACCCGCCACCCACCACCCGCCACCCGCTTTTGAGTTTCCCATCACCGTGCTCGGCCGGCTCTCCGAACCGGAGCAGTTCAACGAGATCATCCTTCGCACCGATGCCACGGGGCGTTCGATTCGCCTCAAGGACGTCGGCCACGCCGCGCTGGGTGCCCGGAGCCTCGATAGCAGTAGCAAGCTGGACGGTCGGCCCAACGGCAGCGTCGCCGTCTGGGCGCTTCCCGATGCCAACTCCATCGCCGTCGCCGACCGCGTCCGCGCCCGCATGGAGGAACTGAAAAAACACTTCCCCGAAGACATCGACTACAGCATCGCCCTGGACATGACGCCGTCGATCAAGGAGTCGATCAAGGAGGTTTTCCGGTCGCTGTTCGAGGCGGTCATTCTGGTGGCCCTGGTCGTGCTGGTCTTCTTGCAGAACTGGCGCAGCGCCATCATCCCGTTGCTGGCCGTGCCGGTGGCCATCGTGGGCACCTTCGCCGTCATGGCCGCCATCGGCTTTTCGCTGAATAACCTGACACTATTCGGGCTGGTGCTGGCGATCGGCATTGTCGTCGATGATGCGATTGTCGTCGTCGAAGCCATCGAACACCACATCGAACAGGGTCTTTCGCCGCGTGAGGCCGCACACAAAGCGATGGAGCAGGTGTCGGGGCCGGTCATCGCCGTCGCCCTGGTGCTGAGTGCCGTGTTTGTGCCGTGTGCGTTCATCAGCGGCATCACCGGCCAGTTCTTCCGCCAGTTCGCCCTGACGATCGCGAGTTCGACGATCATCTCGGCGTTCAACTCGCTGACCCTCAGCCCCGCCCTCGCGGCGCTGCTGCTGCCGCCGCGCGGGGGGAAGAAGGACATCCCCGGGCGTGTGCTGGACCTGTCCTTTGGCTGGTTCTTTCGCCTGTTCAACTGGGGGTTCCGCAACGGCACGCACGGCTACACGCACCTCGTCGGCCGGGCCTTGCGGGGAAGCGTCATCGTCCTGGCGCTCTACGGCGGACTGCTCGCGCTGACCTGGATCGGGTTCAACGGCATCCCGGGGCTGGCCCACATCCCCGAGAAGCATCGCCCCGACTGGCTGCGTGCCAAGGCGGGCTCGTTCGATCCGGCCCACGGCTTGCCGGTTGGCTATATCCCCAACCAGGACCAGGGCCGGTTTTACATCGCGGTCCAGTTGCCCGACGCCGCCTCGCACGAGCGGACCCAGCGCGTCGTTGACCGGGTCCAGCGACTGGTGCAGCCGCTGCGCGGCGTCGTTCACACGACCGGGATTGCCGGCCAGTCGTTCACCCTCGCCGCCAATGGTTCCAACTTCGCCCAGTTCTTTGTCTCGTTCGCGCCCTTCGACCAGCGGCGCGAGCCGTCGCTGTCCGCCACCGCCATCACCGACCGGGTGCGGCAGATGCTCGAAAAGGAAATCCCCGAGGCCAAGATCGGCATTTTCACCCCGCCGCCCGTGTCCGGCCTGGGCTCGGCCAGCGGTTTCAAGATCATCATCGAGGATCGCGGCGACCTCGGCCTGGAGCAGTTGCAAAAGACCCTCGACCGCCTCATTGAACGCTCCAAGCGGAGTACGAAGGTCGAAAATCTCTACAGCATTTTCCGCGCGAACATCCCGCAGCTGTACATGGACATCGAGCGCGACAAGTGCCAGGCGCTCGGCGTCAACCCGCGCGACGTCTTCAACACCCTGCAAATTTACCTCGGCTCGTTCTACGTCAACGACTTCAACCGCTTCGGCCGCACCTTCCAGGTGGTCGTTCAGGCGATGGGTGAGTTCCGCAACGATCCCGAGAAGATCAGGCTGCTGAAGGTCCGCAATGCCCGCGGGGAGATGGTGCCGCTGGGATCGCTCGTCAAGGTGAAGGAGATCGGCGGGCCGATCAACATTGGGCGGTACAACATGTACACCGCCGCCGCCATCCTTGGCTCGACCAAGCCCGGCGTTTCGACCGGCCAGGGCATCAAGGAGATGGAGCGACTCTGCGCCGAGGTGCTGCCGCCGGGCATGGCGTACGAGTGGACCGAGATCAACTACATGCAGATCCTGGCCTCCCAGAACCTTGGCAACGCCCTGATTTTTCCGCTGGCGGTGGCCTTCGTGTTTCTGGTGCTGGCGGCGCAATACGAGAGCTGGTCGCTGCCGCTGGCAGTGATTCTGGTGGTGCCCATGTGCATCCTCAGTTCACTCGTCGGGGTGGCGGTGACGGGCGGGGACATCAACATTTTCACGCAGATCGGTTTCGTGGTGCTGGTCGGCCTGGCGAGCAAGAACGCGATCCTTATTGTCGAGTTTGCCCGGCACAAGCGCGAGTCCGGCCTGCCGCGGCGTGAGGCGACGCTGGCGGCGTGTCAGCTGCGCTTGCGGCCGATCCTGATGACCTCGTTCGCGTTCATCCTCGGCGCCGTGCCCCTGCTGGCCGCCACCGGCGCAGGTGCCGAGATGCGGCGCACGCTGGGAACAGCAGTATTCAGCGGGATGCTGGGGGTAACGCTGTTCGGTATCTTCCTGACGCCCGTGTTCTTCTACGTGATCGAGGGATTTATCGAGGTTCCCCTGTTCGCGTCCCAGCGCATGCGCGCCTTCGGGGAAAGTCTGCGCTTCGTGGCGATCGCGCTGACGTTGGGCCTGCCGCTCTTGCCGCGGTTGCTGGCGCGGCGCTACCGCCCCGCGCCGGTGAAACTGACGGTTCCCCCGCACATCCCGGCAGAGACGGTTCGCGTCAACGGCACCCCGGCGCACACGGAGGCCACCAACGGCGAGAAAATCGTGATTGAGGCAGTGAAAGTTCCCACCAACGGCGAAGTGCGGCACGAGGACGGCAGCCCCGATCCGGTGGTGCGCAAGTAGCCACGCTTTCTGGTTCGTAGTTCCGCCTTTAGGCGGTGAAGCCGAAACCGCCTAAAGGCGGAACTACGAACCAGAAAGCACCTGAATTCGTTCGAGACTTCCAAGCATGTTTGCTCGCTTTTTCGTCGATCGCCCGATCTTCGCCTGGGTGATTTCCATCGTCATCACCCTGGCGGGCTTCGTCGCCTTGCGCACTCTGCCGATCGCTCAATACCCCGACATCACTCCCCCCACGGTCGAGGTGTCCGCGGTCTACCCCGGAGCCAATGCTCGTGTGGTCGCCGATACGGTCGCCGCGCCGATCGAGCAGCAGGTGAACGGCGTCGAGGGCATGCTCTACATGTCCTCGCAGTGCGCTAACGACGGTTCCTACACCCTGACGGTCACCTTCCAGCACGGCATCGACCTGAATATCGCCCAGGTACTGGTGCAGAATCGCGTCTCGCTCGCCGAGCCGATCCTGCCGGAACTGCTCAAGCGCCGCGGCATCGCCGTCAAGAAGAAGTCGCCGAACGTGCTGCTGATCGTCAACCTCTTCTCCAAGGAGGGGAGCCGTACCAACCTCGAACTGAGCAACTACGCGACCATCCAGATTCGCGACGAACTCAGCCGCCTCCGTGGTGTCGGCGACATTTCGTATCTCGGTCAGCGCGATTACAGCATGCGCCTGTGGCTCGACCCGCAGAAACTGGCGTCCTACGGCCTCATCCCGCAAGACGTCGTGGCCGCGGTGCAAGCGCAGAACGTCCAGGTGGCCGCCGGACAGATCGGCCAGCCGCCCACGCCCACCGGCCAGGTGTCGCAATACATCATCACCACCCTCGGCCGCCTGCAGAACACCGAGCAGTTCGCCAACGTCATCCTCAAGCAGAGTGGCGGCACCCTGGTCTACCTCAAGGACGTGGCCAACATCGAACTCGGTGCCCAGTCGTATGACCAGACCTGCACACTCGACGGCAAACCCTCGGTCGCCCTGTCCGTCTACCAGCTCCCCGGCTCGAATGCCCTGGAGGTCGCCCAGCTGGTCAAGGAGCGGATGAAGCAACTGCGCAAGAACTTTCCCCCGGGCATCGAGTACGCCATTGTCTACGACACCACGCCGTTCATCCGCGAATCGATCGCCGAGGTGTTCCACACGTTGCGCGACGCGGTCATCCTGGTCGCCATTGTCGTGCTTCTCTTCCTGCAGGACTGGCGGGCGATGATCCTGCCCATGATCGACGTGCCCGTCTCGCTCATCGGCACGTTCGCGGTGATGGCGATGATGGGTTTCTCGCTGAACAACCTGACGCTGTTCGGGTTGGTGCTGGCCATTGGCATTGTGGTCGATGACGCCATCGTCGTATTGGAAAACATCGAACGCCAGATCGCGACGGGCCTGGACGCCCGCACCGCCACGATCAAGGCAATGGACGAGATCACCGGGCCAATCATTGCCATCACGTTAGTGCTCTGTTCGGTGTTCATTCCAAGTGTGTTCATCACCGGCATCAGCGGCCAATTCTACCGGCAGTTTGCCCTCACGATCTCGGTGGCGATGATTATCTCTGCCATCAACGCCCTCACCCTGACTCCAAGCCGGGCCGCCGCGATCTTCAAGACCGAAGAAAGCGCCGATGGTCGCCGCCACGAGCACAAGCGCGAAGCCCTCCCGTGGTGGATCTTCGGAGTGCTGGGCGGACTGTTGACCGTATGGCTTGGATTTCGCTTTGCCCTCCTGAACGCTCAATTCCCAACTCCCACCGAGAGCGAACTGCCTCTGTGGCGTTCCTGGCTGGTCCGTGCCATCTATTTCGCGCCCGGAGCCATTGTTGGCGGGGTGGCTGGGTGGCTCCTGATCGGTGTGGTGAACTATGGACTTGGACGATTCTTCCGGGGCTTCAATCGCCTCTTCGATCTGGCGACGGTGGTCTACGGCAAGTCGGTCGTCAAGGTGCTGCGCGTGAGCGCCATCATGCTCCTGCTCTACGGCGGCCTGCTCTACCTGACCTATTTCAGTTTCACGGAGACACCGGCTGGTTTCATTCCGCCGCAGGACAAGGGTTACCTTCTCGTCAATGTGCAACTCCCCGACGCAGCTGCGGTGGCGCGTACCCAGGCGGTCGTGCAGCGCATCGAAGACATCGCCCGCAAGACACCGGGTGTCAAGCACAGTGTCGCCATCGCCGGGCAATCGACGTTGCTGGGAGCCAATGCCTCTAATTTCGGTTCACTGTATTTGATGCTCGATGATTT
>DASPXY010000933.1:0-2216 GCA_035637055.1 Gemmataceae bacterium
AAGTTCACAGGTGAACCGTTGCTGTTCAAAGGCGACGATTTCGCGCACACCGACATCAGACCGGTGGCCACTGAGCGCTAGAGCAGCAACGCATTAAGAGCTTTGGGCCGCTTGCCCGCAATTAATTTTGCAGATGCCGGCAACATTGCCAGTGTTGCCAACCTGTGGTTGAGCTCGGCCTGGGAGTCTTGCTGGTATTTTTTCGGCATTTGTTTAATGCAAACGGTCTTTCCGAAGCTTCGCAGCACGACCGTGAGGGTGAACCTAATGCTCGCACCGATTGCTGAACGGCATGTCTAACCCCCGCATGAACGCTCCCGTAGCAATTAAGCTCTTGCTGGAGGACGGCACGGAGATGTCCGGCCGTGCGTTCGGGGCGGCGGGGTCGGTCGGTGGCGAGGTGGTCTTCAACACCGGGATGACCGGCTACGTCGAGGCGCTCACCGACCCTTCCTACCGCGGCCAGATCCTCGTCCTCACCTACCCGCTGGTCGGCAGTTACGGCGTCCCCGCGCCGCGCGCGCCCGGTTCCCTGGACGGCCCCTACGAGTCCGGCCGCGTCCAAGTGCAGGGGCTGGTGGTGCAATCCTACGTGAACAACTACAGCCACCACGCCGCGACCCGCTCGCTGGGCGCCTGGCTCGAGGCCGAGAGCGTCCCCGGCATCACCGGCATCGACACCCGCACGCTGACCCGGCGACTGCGCGAGCACGGGACGATGAAGGGGTGGCTGCTGCCGGCCAAGGACATCGCGGCGCCCGCCCGGAACAAGGCGAAGACAGTGGACATGAAGCAGGTCTTCCGCCTCGTGGCCCCGGACAGTGTCATCCGCTACGAGGGCGGGCCGCTCAAGGTGCTGCTGGTGGACGCCGGCGCCAAGGACAACATGGTCCGCTCACTTCTCGAACGCGGGGCGACGGTGGTGCGCGCGCCCTGGCACACTGATCTGACGCCGCTCGCCGCCGAGTGTGATGGCATCGTCATCGGCAACGGCCCCGGCGACCCCAAGGACCTGATGCCGCTGGTGACCCAGGTGCGTTCCCTCCTGTCCTCCCACCGCAAGCCCGTCTTCGGCATCTGCCTGGGGCACCAGATCCTAGCGCTCGCCGCCGGGGGCGACACCTACAAGCTGCCCTACGGGCACCGCGGCGTGAACCAGCCGGTGCAGGACCTGACCACCCGGCGCTGCTACATCACCAGCCAGAATCACGGCTACGCCGTGAAGCATGAGGCGCTCCCCGACGACTGGGAGCCCTGGTTCGTCAACGTGAACGATGGCACCAGCGAGGGCATCCGCGCCCGCACCCGCCCCTTCTTCAGCGTGCAGTTCCACCCCGAGGCCTCGCCCGGACCCGAGGACGCGGCCTTCCTCTTCGACGACTTCATGCGCCTCGTCGGCGCGATGGCGAGGGGGTGACTATGTACGGCGCCTACCTCCCCCGCAAGCCGCGCAAGGTTCTCGTGCTCGGCTCGGGCGCGCTGCAGATCGGCCAGGCCGGCGAGTTCGACTACTCCGGCACCCAGGCGATCAAAGCCCTCAAGGAGGAGGGCATCGCCACTGTGCTCATCAACCCGAACATCGCCACCATCCAGACCAGCGAGGGGATGGCCGACAAGCTCCACCTCACCGCGGTCACCCCGGAGTTCGTGGAGCGGATACTGGTCAAGGAGGAGGTGGACGCGATCCTACTCTCTTTCGGCGGCCAGACTGCGCTCAACTGCGGGCTGGCGCTTAACGAGGCGGGCGTCCTCGACAAGTACGGCGTGCGGGTGCTGGGCACGCCGCTGAAGGCCATCCACGACACTGAGGACCGCAAGCTCTTCATCGAGCGGTTGGCGGAGATCGGCGTGGCCACCGCGCGCAGCCGCGCCTGCCGCACCGCCGACGAGGCGCGGGCCGCGGCCCGTCAGATCGGGTTCCCGGTGATGCTGCGCGGGGGCTTCGCCCTCGGCGGCCAGGGAAGCGGCATCGTAGAGACCGAAGCCGACCTCGACCAGGCGCTGCGCCGCGTCTTCGCCAACGGCGTGCCCCAAGTGCTAGTCGAGGAGAACCTGCGCGGCTGGAAGGAGATCGAATACGAGGTAGTGCGCGACGGGCGCGACAACTGCATCGCCGTCTGTAACATGGAGAACCTCGACCCGATGGGCATCCACACGGGCGAGTCCATCGTCGTGGCCCCGACCCAGACGCTCAACGACGAGGAGTACCAGCTGCT
>DASPXY010000934.1:0-3129 GCA_035637055.1 Gemmataceae bacterium
TGATGCCCTATTGTACACCCGGAGACCGTGGGAACGAATGCCGCCTGGGGTCGTGGTGGTATCCACTGGCGTCCTGGGTTCCGCGGAGTAAGATGGCCGAAGAGTTGGAGCGCTACTGCCACGAGCCCTTCCTGGCTCACCACCCACCGCGATACTCCCTCCAGCGCTCAACCCTGAACATCGCCGACAACTCATCGAAAATCACGGAGGAGCTTCATCATGCGCTCGACCATTCTCGCCTTTGCTGTCTCCCTAGTGGTGTTGCCGCACCCGGCCAACGCGGACGAGAAGCCACCCCCCAGGCAGGAAGGGGCGCCGACCTTCGCGGCCGACCGGGCCAGACCCCGGCAGCTGCTCGTCGCAGTCCCACAGGCCGGCGAGCCAGGCAAGGCGGCGCATCCGCTCGATCCGCTGTCGGCGGCGGAGATGGCGGAGGCGGTGGCCATCCTCAAAAAGGCGAGGAAGCTCGGAGCCAGCTACCGTTTCGTGTCGTGTACTCTGGAGGAACCGGCCAAGTCCGTGGTGTTTCGTCATCAACCCGGCAAGGACGCGCCGCGTCGGGCTTTCCTCGTGCTCCTCGATAACGCCAGCAGCCTCGGCCATGAGGCGGTCGTCGATCTCGCGGCCAGGTCGGTGGTCCGCTTTGAACCGCTCGCCAAGGGCATCCAGCCCGGCATCATGCTCGACGAGTTCGGCGAATGCGAGGAAATGGTCAAGAAGTCGCCGCTGTTCAAGGCAGCGCTGAAAAAGCGTGGCCTCAGCGATACCAGCCTGGTCATGGTCGAGCCCTGGTCGGCCGGCAACTACGGCACCGAACCCGCCGAGGAGAAGGGCCGTCGGCTCATGCGGGCGCTGTGCTTCGTTCGTTCCGAGCCCAAGGACAACGGTTTCGCCCGCCCCATCGATTCCCTGGTGGTCATTGTCGATCTGAATCAAATGAAGGTGGTCCGCATCGAGGACTATGGCGTCACCCCCCTGCCTCCCGAGGCGGGCAACTGGGGCCGCGAATACATCGGCAAGACCAGGCCCGGCCTGAAGGAGCTGCAAATCGTCCAGCCCGACGGCCCCAGTTACAAGGTCGACGGCCAGGAAGTTCGCTGGCAGAACTGGCGTTTTCGCGTGGGCTTCACGCCGCGCGAGGGCCTGGTGCTGCACCACATCCGCTATGACGACGCCGGCAAGGAGCGGGCGGTGCTGTACCGCGCGTCGCTCACCGAGATGGTCGTCCCCTATGCGGAGCCCGGCGACGCCCACTATCGCAAGAACGCCTTCGACATCGGCGAGTACGGGATCGGCACGCTCGCCAACACCCTCAGCCTCGGTTGCGATTGCCTCGGTGCGACCCGCTACTTCGACACCCACTATCTGGATAGCCGCGGCAAGGTGGTCACGCTCAAGAACGCCGTCTGCCTGCACGAGGAAGACGCCGGCATCCTCTGGAAGCACACCGACTGGCGCACCAACCAGACGGAAGTGCGCCGCTCTCGTCGCCTGTCGGTCTCCTTCATCGCCACCGTGGGCAACTATGATTACGGCTTCTACTGGCACTTCTACCAGGATGGCTCGCTGCAGTGCGAGGTGAAACTGACCGGCATCATGAACACCACGGCCGCCAGGGCCGGGGAAAAATCTCCCTTCGCGGTGGAAGTCGCCCCCCGACTCAACGCACCCTTGCACCAGCACATCTTCGCCGCACGCCTGGACATGGATGTTGACGGAGACAAGAACTCCGTTTACGAGGTCAATACGGTGCGCGTGCCGCGCGGGCCGGACAACCCGCACGGCAACGCCTTCCAGGCCGTGCCGACCTTGCTGGAAACGGAAAAAGCTGCCCAGCGCTTGACTTCCGCCGCCACGGCGCGTTTCTGGCGCATCGTCAACCCAGGTGTCAAGAACAAGTTGGGGGTGCCGGTCGGCTACCGCCTGGTGCCGGGGGAGAACAGTCCGCCGTTTGTCCAACCCGACGCCGCCGTGATGAAGCGGGCTGGCTTTGCGAACCATCACCTGTGGGTCACACCGTACCGGGCCGAGGAAAGGTATCCTGCCGGGGACTACCCGAACCAGCACCCCGGCGGCGAGGGCTTGCCGCGCTGGACCGCCGCCAACCGCAAAGTCGCCAACACGGACATCGTCGTCTGGTACGTCTTTTCGCACATGCACGTGCCGCGCCCGGAAGACTGGCCGGTGATGCCGGTGTCCTCCATCGGCTTTTTCCTGCGACCCGACGGCTTTTTCACGCGCAACCCCGCCCTCGACGTACCGCCGCCGAAATGAAGGAGGATGGCTGCCAGGGCGTCGGCTTGGACGCCGTGGCTGTGTGGGTTGTCGGGTCTGTCGGGTTGCTGTCGGGTAAGCTACCCGACACTAGTGTGAGCGATTAAGTGCTTGCAAATAAATATCTTATGTCAATGGAATGAGAAGTTGTCGGGTTGTCGGGTGACGCCGCGAGAGAGTAACCTGGAGGAGCAGCCTTTGCGTGGGACTCACGAGCGGCGGTTGGAGTTGGCGCCGCGGTGCTAGGGGTTGCAGGTGAGGTGCTGCTCCTCGTGGTATCAGGTCAAATGGCTTGAGAAGTTCCGCTGCGCGGGGTTGGACGGCAAGCCGCTGCTGTCGTGCCCCTGGGCTGGCAGCAGGATAGCGCACGGGGGACGCGCCCGTCCCGACGACAGGTTGAAGGGGATCAGGAGGTGGGAAGAGGACCGCCTTCCGCCGCCAGGATCGATGGTTTCTCGCCATCCCGACGAAGGGGATTCCGCTCTGGGAGGCGCCCGAAACTTGCGTCGGTGTGTCGGTCCGACGCGCGCTGGGTACTTCGGCTTGCGCGCGGAGGTAGAGAGGACCGCAGCAGGCCAAGTTTGCTCTCCAGCCAAGCGTCCGGTGAACTCATCTTGCGGGGCAGAGAGAATTGGGTCGTGGACCTGGAGAGTGGAAAGCGTCAGAAGCGGGACGGGCAGCCGGCAGCGCGCGATAGATCCCCAGAGGGGTTGACGTGTCTGGCCTGGCACCCTGCCGCCTCCTGTGGGCTCACGCCCTGATGCTGGCCGGGCACCTCGGCGGCGGTTATGCTTGACCGCATGAGCGATGTCACCGGCATTCTGTCTGCCATCGAGCAAGGCGATCCGTCCGCCG
>DASPXY010000935.1:0-3750 GCA_035637055.1 Gemmataceae bacterium
CCCGGCGCTGGTGGGTCAACTAAGCAGCGGGACAGGGTTTCTTCTCCCCTCTCCCCAGGCGGGAGAGGGGAGCAAAGCGCTGACCGGCCACATCCAGATGTTTAACCCGCCTCTACACCGCGCTGGCCTGCGCGGCACGCAACGTGTTGTGCATCAGCATGGTGATCGTCATCGGGCCGACGCCGCCGGGCACCGGCGTGATCGCCGACGCGACCTCGCGCACCGCGGCGAAATCCACGTCGCCGGCCCATTTCCCGTCGGGCAGGCGATTGGTGCCGACGTCGATCACGACCGCCCCCGGCCGCACCATGTCCGCCGTCAGGAAACGCGCTTTGCCCATCGCCACGACCACGATGTCCGCCTGGCGCGTCAGCGCCGGAATGTCGCGGCTGGCGCTGTGACAAACCGTCACGGTCGCGTTGGCCCCTTTGGCCTTCTGCATCAGCAGCAGCGCCAGCGGCTTGCCCACGATGTTGCTGCGGCCGATGATGACGACGTGTTTCCCCTCGGGGGAAATGCCGTTGCGCACGAGCAGTTGTTGCACCCCCAGCGGTGTGCAGGGCAGAAAACGCGGGTGCCCAACGGCGAGCAGACCGAGGTTCTCCGGCCCGAAACCGTCCACATCCTTGAGCGGCGAGACGGCGCGAATGATGGCGGCCTCCTCGATCTGCGGCGGCAGCGGCAACTGCACCAGGATGCCGTGGACGAGCGGATCGGCGTTGAGGCGTGCCACCAGGTCGAGCAGTTCGGCCTGCGTCGTCTCCTTGGGGAGTTGATGCAGCCAGCTCATCATGCCGAGTTGCTCGCAAGCCTTGCGCTTGTTCCGGACGTAGAGTTGGCTGGCGGAGTTATCGCCGACGAGCACCGCCGCCAGGCCGGGCTTGACCCCGCGCGCCGCCGCGAGGGCGCTCACCTCCGCGGCGATCTCGGCCTGCATCGTTTGCGCGAGTTGCTTGCCGTCGAGCAGCTGTGCCGCCATGCGCACCGCCTCCGTCGAGGAAGAAGCCCACGGGTGGCCACCCGTGGGCTTGTACTCAGGGTTTAGTCGTTCCAGCCGTCGCGCTGCCGGCGCCGCTCGAAGTCGTCGCCCTCGTCCGCGCCGCCACCGGCCTCGTACTCGGAGGGCGGCCCCGCACCGGCGAAAGCGGCGGAAACGGTCGGCGTCAGCATCATGACCAGCAGGACGATCGAGTAAATGATGTTAATGCCCAGGATGGCGTAGACGAGGAATTCGAGGATGGGCGAGCGTTCGAGGACCACTCCGGGGTGGCGGCGGAGGAAATCGCCTTGCCAACGCTCGCCCACCGGGTTCACAACGGCCAGCGTGAAGATAATCCACCCCAACCGCGTCAGGAGCATTGCAAGGCCGGTCACAATCGAGAGCATGCGCGCCCAACTACTGACGCACAGCAGGCCGATCCCGGCAATCAGCAGCAGCAGGCCCAGCACGAACCACGAGCCCAGGTTCACAACCGTGATCAGCAGGTACGCGGGGACTTCTCGTTGCATGAACTCCCAATTGTCCTTGAGGTGGTTGATTTGCCCCTGGCGCTCGAGGAAGTCGGTATTGAGGGCGACGACAAGACCGAACCCCACGCAGACGAGGCACAGCAAGGAGAGGGAGCCAAAAACGATATTCAATATCCCCATCACCGTGACGGGGGTCGGACGTATGCGCGCCATGTCCACCTCATGGAAAACTCAAACTCCAAATGCCTTTCGTGGAACGGCTCGGCCCTGACCTTCAGGCCGCGTTTTTTCCAGGCGGCGACAGGCGGCCGGCGTAGGTCGCAACCACCTCGGGCAGGAACAGGCCGCCCCAGAACACGATCGCGAAGAGGGTCACCAGGCCGTTCACCACGATCCGCTCAAGCTTGACGGGCTGATCCGGAGGTGTCAAGCAAAACACCTGCAGCAGCGTCGCCAGTCCTTCCAGGGGAATGATGCAGGCGCAGTAGAACAGCGCCGCCCAACGTGCCGACCGATGGACATACAATAGCCCCACACCGGCGGTGATCAGGATGAAGGCGAGCGCCCATTCCAGCAGCAGCGGCACCAGGGCGGCGCAGAGCGCCCCCACGCTGACGAGGTGATCCTGGGCCAGGCGGGCGGCGGCGCTGCGGTCGCCGAAGGCCGCGCCGAGGAGGTCCGTCAGGTCGTGCCGGCGCCCCAGCGCCAGCCACGCCACGCAGAGAACGCCGAACACTAGCCCCGACAGGCCCAGGATGGTAACTGCGGCCGGTCGTGGGTGGCTCATGCGACGCCAGGGAGTGGGAATCGTCTGGGAAATTGGTGGGAAACGCTGCCTCAGAACACCTTTGGGCGATGTAGGGGTGATGCTACCAGCGGCGCGCCGTGGTGTCAACGTCCCGCTCTGGCACGAGCAGCCCTCGATCACCTGCACCGGGGATTTTTTTGGCAATCCGGAGTCGCGGGCGCTGCTGCGGACGTTGTATGATCGGATCTGTCGGTCGGCGCTGGGCCGGTTGAAAGAACTCGGCTTCGACGTCAGCGACTACCAGGATGCGTCCGGCAAACTCGCCATCCGCGCCGACTCCACCTCAGAGGAGGGCCCAACTCCGCGATGATCAGGGAGCCCCATGAAGGACGATTCGACCCTCGACACCTGGAGCCCGGACGCGGCGGCACCCAGCGTCATCCTTGATCGTTTCGAGGAGGCCTGGGAGCGCGGCGCCCAGCCGACCCTTGAGGTCTATCTACCCACCGAGCCCGCAGCACGGCAAGCGGTCCTCTGGGATCTCATCCACATCGACCTGGAGCGGCGTATCAAGGCCCGCGAGCCGGCGCGCGTCGAGGCGTATTGCAAGCGGTTCCCGGAGTTGGCCGCACAGCGCGACCGCCTGCTGGCCCTGATTCGCGCCGAGTACATCCTGCGGCGACGCTCCGGGCCGGTGGCCGTTCAGGACTACTTCCGGCGCTTCCCCGATCTC
Organism: Gemmataceae bacterium; assembly: GCA_035637055.1. Lineage (GTDB taxonomy): Bacteria > Planctomycetota > Planctomycetia > Gemmatales > Gemmataceae > DASPXY01. The sequence continues at coordinate 2,952 of DASPXY010000935.1, forward strand.
CAGGCCGACCTGGCGTCATGCCTCGCGCCCGCGCCCGGGGACGAGACGCTTCCCGATGTCGGCACGGGGAGCGGACGGAGCGGGCGGCTGCCGCTGCAATTTGGCCGTTACCGGATCGTCGAAGAACTCGGTCGCGGCGGCATGGGTGCGGTGTACCTGGCGCACGACACGCATCTGGAGCGCGACGTCGCTCTCAAGGTGGCTCATGATCCTGGCGCCAACCGGGGGGACGCCGAGCGCTTCATCCGCGAAGCCCGTGCCGCCGCCCCGCTGCATCACCCGAACATCTGTCCGGTCTACGAGGCGGGTGAGATCGACGGCATTCCCTATCTCACAATGGCTCATATCGAGGGTCAGCCGCTGACGCGGCGGTTTCCCTTACCGCTGCCCGCGCGTCAGGCGGCCGAGCTGATCCATCTGCTGGCGCTCGCGCTGGCGGAGGCGCACAAACGCGGCGTCATCCATCGCGACCTCAAGCCGTCGAACGTCATGATCGACGTCCGCGGCCAGCCGATCGTGATGGACTTCGGCCTGGCGCGGCGGCATCGGCCCGACGACGCCCATGAGACGCAGTCCGGCGTGGTCCAGGGAACGCCGGCTTACATGGCCCCCGAGCAGGCCCGCGGCGACAGCGAGGCCATCGGCCCGGCGACGGACATCTACGGCCTGGGCGTGGTTCTTTATGAGCTGCTCACCGCCCGGCGGCCGTTCGAGGGGCCGACCGCCGCGTTGCTGGCTCAGATCGTCAGCCAGGATCCGCCGCCTCCCTCGACACGACAGCCAGGGCTCGACCCGTACC
>DASPXY010000936.1:0-3052 GCA_035637055.1 Gemmataceae bacterium
CGTCAACCCGCCGACCGATGTACGAGTCGCCCACGATCCGCTCGGAGCCCCATTGACGCACTCCGGGGATATCGATTCATACAGCACCTTGCCCCCAGAAGCGAGTGGTCGAGCGCGACCGTGTCCGGCGTCAACTATTTCTTCCCCTTGACGACAATTATTTCTCCCTATCAACGACAATTAGCCCTTGGCCCATAGGCGGCGCGGAGCGGCTCCGCGGGGGGCGCAGCCCGCTCGCTTAGCCGTCGAAGACGGCCTTTAGTAAATGGTTGTTTTCCTTGCTGCCGCAGGCTGTCGGGGCGGTGGAAAAGTGGGAATCCTGGTTTTGGATTTCCACTTTTCCACCGCCCACACTCCCGATTCTTTTCTTGCCGGCTGTTGTGCCTGAGATAGGCAGGAGTTGTCGGAGCTGTGGAAATGTGGGAATCTCGCCTGCTCTTGGCGAGATTTCCAAGGGGCTCGTGGAAGGAGTGGGAAGCCTGCTTTTGGCTTTCCACTCCTTCCACAGCCCCGGCATTTCCACAGCTCTCTTTTCTGCCGGTTTTTGGTTTTGGCGCCGCCCGCCGCCTCATTCGCCATCGCCCTGGCTTTCCGCCTGTTGATTCTTCTTGGCGTGCTCCACCCGGTAACTCGGGATGTTCAGCTCGATGATTACGCTATGATGCACCAGCCGGTCGATCGCCGCTGCCGTCATCATGGCGTCTTTGAAGATGGCTTCCCATTTCGAGAACGGCAGGTTGCTGGTCATCAGTACGCTGCCGCGTTCGTAACGCTCGGCCAACAATGTGAACACCACCTCCATGTCGTCGCGGCTCTGCTGCAAGTAGCCCAGATCGTCGATGATCAAACCGTCATAGCGCCCCAGCCGTTTGATCTCCCGGCTCAGCCGCAGGTCCCGCTTGGCGGCCAGTAAGTCCTGCATCAGCAGCGCGCACTTGGTGAAGTGCATCTTGCGCTCCCGCACCACCACCAGTTCCTGGGCCAGCGCCGTCAGAAGATGACTCTTGCCCGACCCGGGATTCCCGAAAACCAAAACGTTCTCTCTCCGGCCCAGAAAGCTGCCGTCCAGCAGTGTCCGGAACTGCCGCGCCGCTTTCGCCGGCAACCGCTTTAGATCGAAATTCTGCAGCGACTTCTCCAGCGGTAGCGCCGAGTCTTTCAGCAATCGCTGCACCCTGCTCTTCCCCCGCTGCTCGCATTCCCGCGAGATCACCTCCAGCAGATACTGCTCATAGCTCAGCGTCTCGCGTTCCGCACGCCGCGCCGTGTCTTCATAGCACTCCCGCACCGTGGGCAGGCGCAGATCCTTGAGGTGCCCCATCAGCGCCGGGCGGACATCCGCGACCGCGCTCATGGCTGCACCCCCATCTCCGTGCATAACTGGTCAAAGCTGGCCAGGTCCACCGGCGCCACTTCCACCATCGTCACCGGCGGAATGGTATCGAGCTTGGCCAACACTTCGCTGATCGACTCCACCGTAATCACCGCCTCCGCCTTCCCCTCCAGCAGTTCGCGCAAAGCCTCGTCCACCTGGACCTCGCCGGCCTCCGCCGCCAGTTTCAGAATCTTCAAGTACTCTTTGCTCGACCGGCTCGGCGTGGTTTCCTTCAGCGAATCGTATGCCATCCGAAACCGGCTGGTCGGAAACAGATCCCCTTGATACCGGTAGTTCTCAAACGCGCCTGGCTTCCGTACCAGCCATTCGATAATGTGCCGGTAATCGATGCGATGCTTGCTCCGCCCGCGCAGGCGCGGCAGATCTTCGACCTTCCTTTGTCCATACCAGACCTCGATATGGTCCAGGTACGACCGCGCTTCCACCCGCGCGCCAATCAGACGGCTGTTCACCGAATACGCGTTCCGCTCTACGTGGATCAGGCTGCCCGAGTCCACCTTCACCCGCTCCCGTTTGGCCGATTCCATCCGCCGCGCCGGCAACCCCCGCATCACCGCCATCTCTTCGGCCAACCGCGCCCGCCGCCCCGCATTCCGCTGCCAGAACAGATCCTTGAGAAACTGCGCGTACTCGGCCAAGCTCCCAAACTCACGGCTCCCTCGCAGCAGCAGCGCTTGCTCCACTGCTCGCTTAAACCGGTGGTGGCTTTGCTCGGCATCGCCGTTCTCGTTCGGACTCGCCGGATTGGTGTGCTGCGGCTTCACCCCGTAATACGTCATCACCCCTGCATAGCGTTGGTTGAACTCCTCCAGGTTGCTCATGTTGTTCACCGCACTCGACAGGCTGTCGGTGCGGTGCTCGGCCGCTACTGCTCCCAATTCCCAGACCGCGTTCTGCCATCCTTCGCTGAGGCTCTCCAGACTCTCCGAATAGCAGATCGTGCCCGTCTCCCAGTTCGAGTACGTCAGCACGAAGTGGTACACCAGGTGATCGAACGTCTGCCCCTCGAGCGTGATCCCCAGCTCGGTCATGTGCGTGAAGTCTGATGCGCACAGCCGTCCTGGCACGTGTTTCTGGCCGAAGTACACTTCCTGCGCGGGTCCCTCCGTCACGCGCCATAGCTTGACCCGCCGTTGCAGGGTCCGGATCTGCCCGTCGCTGAACCGCCCCGGGTATTCCCGCTGCAGCCACTCAAACAGCGTCTTGGCCTCCAGGCCGGGGCTCTCTTGGATCTGCCGCTGAACCGCGTCCCACACCTCATTGAACGGATCCTCGCGGGTCCGCCACGGGCGGTCCTTCTTCAGCTCGCTGGGCAACCGTTCCAGCTCCAGATACCGCCGCGCCGTGGTCGGGTCCATCCCTGCCTTCGACGCTGCAACCTCTTGATTCTTTTCCGTATTCGACAACTTTCTCAGCCTCCTCACCTGCTCGTCTGTGACCATCCCTTGGCGCCGCATGAGCGCGATTCTCGATGGTCACATTAGTTGTCGTCGAGCGGGAGTTTTAATTGTCGTCAGCCCGGAGATCTAATTGTCGCCGAACACCATCCCTATTCAAGGCGTTCTTCCTGTTCACAACGAACCTGGCCGACTTGGTTCAGATGAACCATACGCCTCCGCTCAACGCTCTGGAGATTGCGGTGCGTAGTTGGAATCG
>DASPXY010000937.1:0-9297 GCA_035637055.1 Gemmataceae bacterium
CCTTTCTTCCCGTCGGCGTCCTGCGACGCCTGCCGGTCGAGTTGGTAGAGCTGCGCGAAGCTCAGGCTCTGCACCTTGTCGCCAGCGGCGAAAAAAATGCTGTCCTCCACGGTCCGTTCGATGGCAGCACCCAGGGCCGGCGCCTCCTTGGTCAATTGTGCCAGCCGGTCCTTGTAGCCCTCCTCCTGCCGGTCGAGCACCTCGACCTTGAAGCGCGGCCCGAGTTCCTGAAACTGCTCGACCAGATCCTTGACCTTTTGCAACACCTTGCGCTCGGCGGCGGCGTCGTAGGCGTCCCGTTGGTGTTCCTTCCCCTGGCCGAAGGTGACGTGCTGCAGGTGCATGACGATGCGCGTTTCCCCGCGCAGCTGAGCCAGCTGGTCGCGCAGGTCTTCCTTGATGGTGAAGAGGTGGTCCCACGTCATGTCCCAGCGCTGGTGATGGTTGAAGGCGAACAGGTTCACGCCGACGAGCAGCGCAGTCGCGAGCAGCAACTGCACGGCGACGTTGGTGCCGACCGCCCCGCGCCGCGACAGCGCCAGATGAACTCCACTGAACAGCACCCAGAGGGTGGCCGGCAGCGCCAGGCCGCCGCCGACGGCGAGGGCGTACAGGGCCGCCTTCTCGTCGCCCAGGACAAATAGGATCACGAGCGCGACGACAGCCGTCGCCAGGCCGGTCAGCCCGGCCAGGCCCGCCAGGAGGTGCCAAAAGGGCCGCGAGCCGTGCGGTACTCCGCTGGGGGAGCGGCCCGCAACTGACTCAAGCGGCTTGCGGGGATGCTTGGTTAGCGCCATCGGCGAGACTCCAAACTGCGGACGGTCAGGAACAGGAAGAACAGGGCCACGCTGCTGTAGAGCACCAGTTGCCGCGAGTCGATCAGGCCGCGGCTGAAGTTGCGCTCGAAGTGCAGCGGCACGGTAAAGTAGAAGACGATCTGGTAAACCGGGTTGCCGGTGTCCAGTTCCGCCATCCGCATGCCGGCGATGAGCATAATCGCGTAGCCCGCGATGATGAACAACAGGCCCAGGAACAACGACACCAGCGCCGCCACCATCTGGCTGCGCACCAGGCTGCTGACGAACAGCCCCAGCGCCAGGAACATGGCGCCCGCCAGCGCCAGGCCCGCGTACGACGACAGCACCGGCATCGGGTCGATGCCGACCGTGAACAAAATGAACACATTCGGATCGTAGTTGTAGTGTATCCAGGCCGCCGTAGCCGCCACCACCGCGCCGAGCAGGACCAGGACGAGGGCCAGGCGGCGTGGGATGTGGTCGCCGGGCAGGAGAGTCAGGAACAGGCCCAGGGCCAGCACGCCGAGACCGGCGATCAGGGCCCTGCTCCAGATGGTCCAGACAGGCTCCCACGCGAGGTGCATATCGAGCAGCACCGGCAGGTAAGCCAGTGTCGGCAGCCACATGACGATGTAGAAGGCGTAGCAAGCGAGGAACTTGCCGAGGACAATCTGCCAGTCGCGCAGCGGCGAGGTCAGCAGCACCTCGAGGGTGCCGCTGGCGCGCTCCTCGGCGAAGAGGCGCATGGTCAACAGCGGCGGCGTGATCAAGAAGATGAGCCAGAAGGCCTCGAACGCCAGCATCCCGGGGAGCGATTGCAGATCGCCCAGGCCGAGCATCATTTGCATTGGGAACTCGACGCCGCGCGGCCCGCTGGCGGTCAGTTCGGTCAGGGTGCGCCAGAACATGAAGCCGGTGACACCCAGGAAGATCGCCATGACCACGTAGGCGATGGGCGAGAGGAAATAGGCGCTGAGTTCGCGGCGAATCAGGGTGAGGGTGGCAAACATGGCGGGCCTCGTTCTGCCGCTTGCGGGTTAGCGGGGCAGCCACTCGCTAAGCCGCAAGCGGCGGTCCTAAACGGCAACCTTCTCGGAGGCGGGCGCGGCCTCTTCGTCGCGCCCGGTGATCTGCACGAACAGGTCTTCGAGCGTCTGCCGCTCGGGCCGCAGCTCACATAACTGCCAGCGCTGCTCGGCGGCCAGCGCCGCCAGTTGTGGGGCCAACTCTTCCGCGCTAACGGTGTGGATCCGTAGTAGCGTCCCAGTCGCCTCCGGCGCGGGCTCCACCTCGGTCACGCCGGGCAGGGCGCAGATTGCGTCCACGTTCACATCGCCATTGAACCGCGCCACCAGGATCGTCTGTTCCCCCGCCTGCCGCGCCAGCTCCGCAAGCGAACTGGAGGCGACGACGCGGCCGCGATGGATGATGATGACGCGGTCGCAGGTCATCTCCACCTCGGGCAGAATGTGCGTCGAGAGCAGGATCGTGTGCTCCTTGCCCAGTTCGCGGATCAGCGCCCGGGCAGAGCGGATCTGCGTCGGGTCGAGGCCGGCGGTCGGCTCGTCGAGGATCAGCACCGCCGGCTCGGCGAGCAGGGCGTCGGCCAGGCCGACGCGCTGGCGGTAGCCCTTCGAAAGGGTGCCGATCAACTGCCGATAAACGTCGGTCAGCCAGCAGCGCTTGAGTACGTCATCGACGCGAACGCGCCGTCGGCCGCCGTGCAGGCCCTTGATCCCGGCACGAAAGCGCAGGTATTCGATGACGCGCATCTCTTGATACAGAGGGCAATTCTCCGGCATGTAGCCGATGCGGCGGCGCGCCTCGACGGGCTTCCAGAAGATGTCGAGGCCGTCGATGGTGGCGCTGCCGGAGGTGGGCGTCAGGTAGCCGGCGAGGATGCGCATGGTGGTGGTTTTGCCGGCGCCGTTGGGGCCGAGGAAGCCGACGACCTGACCGCGAGCGACGTCGAAGGAGACGTTCTGGATGGCGGCGTAATCGCCGTAAAACTTCGTCAGGTTGCTTACGTGAATCATGGGGGCCTCACCTTGGCGCCCGGAGATTGGAGGAGGCGAACGGGCTGCGGATCGTTCTCCGGGAAGAGGCGTTGTGCCGTCGCAGCGAGGGAACACTACGCCGCGGCCGCCGCCCCGGCAAGGGGGCCGAAGCGGAACCCGCTTGCGGGTTAGCCCAGGACTCTGCTAACCCGCAAGCGGGTCGAGGACTGGCGCCGGCGACGGACAGACCTGCCGTTGTCGCACACGGACGGGTTGGCGGCACCTTGCGGCCGCTCCAAGCGACAGCAACCCGTGAAGAAGGCTGTCCGTCGCGGGCGCCAGTCGGCCACTCGACAGCGAGGGCCAGGCGTTTGGGCGCGACGCCTGGCCCCGAGAAATCCCCCGGCGGGGACATGATCGGAAAGAAGTGGACCAGACAAAAGAAGGACGCCTCTCCCTGGTGCTGGGTTCGCGGCGGCTTGCTACAATAACAGGAACAACCCGCGCCTGCTGAACCGCTGGAGGGCCGCACCGTGACCCTGGAAGACGAACAACCGCTGGAACGCCTCAACAAGATCCTGGCCCACGCCGGCGTCGGCTCGCGCCGCCACTGCGATGACCTCCTCGCCGCCGGTCGTGTTTCGGTCGATGGCCGCACCGTGCGCGATCTCGGCATTCGTGTCGCGCCCGGGCAACGCATCACCGTCGATGGCGAGCCGATCCACGCGGAACGGACGGTGTACTGGCTGGTCAACAAGCCGCGTAACTATCTCTGCACCAATTTCGATCCGGGCAGGCGCCCGGTGGTCCTCGACCTGGTGCCGCACATTGCGCAGCGCGTCTACACCGTCGGACGTCTCGACGAGTCCAGCGAGGGGTTACTGCTGCTGACCAACGACGGCGACCTGGCGCATCGGCTGATGCATCCGCGTTTCGGCGTCGAGAAGACGTACGTGGTCCTCGTCGCCGGTTCGCCGGCGAAGGAGGACATGCAGCAACTGCTCAAGGGTGTCTGGCTGAGCGACGGCCACGTCAAGGCCAAGCGCGTCAAGCGCCTCAAGGGCGAGGGCGGCGGCACCTGGCTGCGCATCACGCTGAACGAGGGCAAGAACCGCGAAATCCGCCGGATGCTGGCGCGATTGGAGCACAAGGTGCTGCGCCTGAAGCGCATCGCCCTGGGACCGGTGAAGCTCGGCGAGTTGCCGCTGGGGAAGTCGCGGCGGCTGACCGCTCCGGAGGTGGCCGAGTTGCGCGAGGCAGCGGCGCACGCGCGCCGGCCGACTCCTGGCGAACGGCCGGCGTAAGCCGGCTGGTCCTTTTGTTCGTAGTTCCGCCTTTAGGCGGTGTGACGTCAAACCGCCTAAAGGCGGAACTACGAACAACACGCCGTTCGCCCGGCATCACGGATACAGGCCGCGCCGCGACTTCTCCTTGGCGACCTTCTGCACCCCCAGGCTCAACGCCGCCGTGCGCATCTGGAGCCGTCGCTCGTGCGCAAGCCGGCGCACCTGATGGAACGCACGCAGCATCAACTCTTCCAACTTCTGATTGACCTGCTGTTCGCTCCACAGGAATTGCTGAATGTCCTGCACCCACTCGAAGTACGACACCGTCACGCCACCCGCGTTGCAGAGCACGTCGGGGATGATGAACATGTCGCTGCTCGCGAGGATCTGATCGGCTTCCGGCGTCGTGGGGCCGTTGGCGCCCTCCGCCAGCACGCGACAGCGCAACTTCCCCGCGTTGGCCTCGGTGATCACCCGCTCCAGGGCGGCCGGCACCAGGATCGTGCAGGGCAGCGTCAACAGCACGTCATTGGGGATCGGTTCGGCGCCGGGAAAGTCGCGCACCAACTTGCCCGCAGTGGTGTGCTGAGTCAGGGCGGCAATGTCGATGCCGCGCGGGTTCTGGATGGAGCCGTAACGGTCGCCAATGCCCACGATGCGCACACCGCGCATCACCAGTTCCTGGCAGACGGCACTGCCCACGTTGCCGAAGCCCTGCACTACCGCCGTTGACTCACCGGACTGAATGTGGATCTCCTGCAGCGCCTGCATCACGCAGTAGACGACGCCGCGGCCGGTCGCCTCGCGCCGTCCGAAACAGCCGCCCAACTCGACGGGCTTGCCGGTCACGATCTCCGGACAGGCATAGCCGACGCTCATACTGTACGTGTCCATGATCCAGGCCATCGTCTGCTCGTCGGTGCCGAGGTCCGGCGCCATCACGTCCTCGCGCGGGCCGATGATCGGCAACACCTCCACGGTGAACCGCCGCGTCAGGCGTTCTCTCTCCTTGATCGAGAGGGCTGCCGGGTCGCAGGCGACACCGCCCTTGGCGCCGCCGAAGGGCAGGTTCATGATGCCGCACTTCCACGACATCCACATCGCCAACGCTGCCACCTCGCCCAGATCGACGCTGGGGTGGTAGCGCAGGCCGCCCTTGGCTGGCCCGCTCGTCAGACTGTGCTGCACCCGAAAGCCGATGAACGATTCGGTTCGCCCATCGTCCAGCTCCACCGGCACGCTGACGACCAGGGCACGGCGCGGCTTGGCCAGCCGTTCGAGGACGCCCTTGTCGATGTCGATGGCCTCGGCGACCGCCTCCAGCTGGCGGCAGGCCATCTGGAAGGTTGGCGAATCCTCGAAGACCGGAATGGGGTTGGTGGGTTTATCGTTGGTGGTGTGGACCTCGACGATAGGTTTGGACACAGAGTTCTCCTTTCGTCAGCGAATGGAGCGTGGGCAGGAGAGGTTCCATCGCCCAGCGGCCTGACGCTTTGAGCAGTGGTTAGTGTATAGTGGTTAATGGTTCGAGAAGAAACCCACGGGTCGCAGCCCGTGGGCTTGACACTCACCGACCACGAGCCATCACTCACGATGAAACCGCGGCACCGAAGCACCCCTCACGGCGAACACCGCGCCGTTCTGCTGCAGGAAGTCCTCGCCGCTCTCGATCCACAGCCCGGCCAGGTCGTCGTCGATTGCACCGTCGGCTGGGCCGGCCACGCCGCCGAACTGCTCCAGTGCGTCGGTCCCACGGGGCGCCTCGTCGGCATCGACTTCGACGCCGACAACCTGCCGCGCGCCCGCGAACGACTGGAGGCGATCGGCTTCCCCTTCGCGCTGCATCAAGGGAACTTCGCCGGCTTGCCTGCCGTCCTGGCAGCGGAGGGACTGACAGCCGTCAATTTGTTGCTCGCCGACCTGGGCATGTCGAGCATGCAGCTCGACGACCCGGCACGCGGCTTCTCCTACGTCCGCGATGGAGCGCTCGACATGCGCATGGACCGGAGCCGCGGCCGGACCGCGGCGGATCTGCTGGCGGCCATCGCGCAGGAAGATCTGGCCGAAGCGCTCCGCACGCTTGGCGACGAACCCGAAGCGGCTCGAATCGCGGCGGCGATTGTCGCGGCCCGGCGCTCGGCCCCCCTGGAGCGCACCGCACAGCTGGCGAAGGTCATCGCCGACGCGACACAGGCGAGCGGGGGGCGTAAGCCCCTTGGTGGCAAACCGTGGCGGCTGCATCCGAGCCCCGGCCGCTGGAACCTGCATCCCGCGGCACGCACCTTCCAGGCGCTGCGCATCCTTGTCAATCGTGAATTAAATAACCTGGAGGCGTTGTTGCGTTGCTTGCCCTTTGTCGTGCGTGAGGGGGGACGGGCAGCGATCATCAGTTTCCACAGCGGCGAGGATCGTTTGGTCAAGGCCGCGTTTCGCGACGGCGTCCGGGCTGGCCTCTACCGCGAGGCATCGCCAGAACCAGTACGTGCCTCCCCGGACGAGCGCCTGGCCAACCCGCGCTCCCGGTCGGCCAAATTGCGCTGGGCACGGCGCTGATGCCGGAGAAGCCCCAGGTTGCAACTTGTGGGCTTTGGCGACAGGCACGGATTTGGCATTTCGGCGGAAATAAGGTATAAGTTGAACAGGTATTTGTGTGCCGGACACTAACCCCAGCAAGTCCCCCAAGGGTTGGAGGGCGTGCGCATGAGGTCCCCGCAGTGACCGAGTACAAGTGTTCCCTGCTGGTGGTCGATGATGAACCGTACATCCTCGCCACCCTGGCGTCGCTGTTGAGCTTAGAGTTTGAGGTGGTGACCGCCGACTCTGCAGCAGCCGCGCAAGCCTTATTCGCCCAGCGCAACATCGATCTCGTCCTCACCGATCAGCGCATGCCGCGAACTACCGGCGTGCAACTCCTCGAATGGGTCCGGCAGCATCATCCGCGGACCGTCCGCCTGCTGATGACCGGCTTCGCCGAACTGGAGGAGGCGGTCGAGGCCATCAACCGCGCCCAGGTCTTCCGCTACCTGTTCAAGCCCTGGCGCGCCGAGGAACTGCTCGAGGTTCTCCACAGCGCTGCGCGCACATTCCTGCTGGAACGCAGCAACGAACAACTGCTGCAGGAGTTGCGCACTCTCAACCTGGAGCTGGAACAACGCGTCCAGCAACGGACCCGAGAGCTGGAGGAGACCAACCACGAACTCGAGCAGAAGAACAAGATGCTCGAAAAGCTGGCGCTGACGGATCCGCTGACCAGCTTGCCCAATCGTCGAGCGATGGACCGCCTCGCCGAGCGCGAACTGCGCCGCCGCGACCGCTACCCCAGCCCGCTGGCCGTCGGCCTGATCGACGTCGATCATTTCAAAAAGATCAATAGCCGTTACCTGTTGCCCGGCGGCGACAAGGTGCTGCAGGATCTGGCCAAGTGCCTGTTCGGGTCGCTGCGTACCGTGGACTTGATGGGCCGGATCGGCGGCGAGGAGTTCCTGGTGATCGCCCCCGAGACGAACCTTGAGGGGGCCAGCGTGCTCGCGGAGCGTATTCGCGCCACCGTCGAAGCGCACCCGTTTTCGTACAAGGACGAGAAGATCCAGGTGACGGTGAGCCTGGGCTTTGCCGTGGCCGAGACCGGGGTGCCCGCGGATTACGAGCAGATGAAACACATCGCGGCCGGCGCCCTTGTCGAGGCCAAGGTCGATCGCAACTGCTGCGTGCTGCAGTCGCTCGCGCCCCGCCCTTTTGAACAGGCCGGCTAAGGACCGGCGTGCCCCGTCCCGAGGATTCCTTTCAGGCGTTGCCCTTTCTCCTGCCCTTGCGCGGACACCGCGCTTGACTTTTCAGGCGCGGGTGTGGTTGGATCTACACAAGCGCAAAGCGGCGGTGAGGGCATCCCGATGAACCGTGTCAAAAGCATCAGTGAGTGGATGAGCGAGCGCAGCCTCACCCTCGATGAATTGCTCGCAGCCTCACTCCTGGATCGCAAGATCCTGGAGGCCATCGTCCACGGACGCTACACCCCCAGTCCGCAGCAGCGTCAACGGGTTGCGGCCGCGCTCGGCGTCGAGGCGGCCCAGGTCGCCTGGGGCCACACGGCGTCGGTCGAGCACATCCACGGACACGGCCCGCAATTCGGCAGGAGTCCCTGAAGGAGCGAATGATGGAACCGACACGAACGGTAGGCGACCTCTGCACGGAACAGCGCCTCGATCCGAAACAGCTGGCTGAACGGGCAGGCCTGGATGAGCAGCGCGTGCTCGCGATCGTCCTGGGCCGCTGGACGCCGAGCCCGGCGGAGCGTGACAAAATTGCGGCCGTCTTCGGGCTGACGCGCGAGCAGATCGTGTGGGGCCACAAAACCCCGATCCAGCACATCTACGGCCACGGACCGGCGTGAAGATGACAAGATGACAAGGTGACAGGGTGACCAGGTGAAGGGCGTCATTCTCCTTCACCTGGTCACCCTGTCACCTTGTCACCTTGTCATCTTGCTACGAGCGCAGTTTCTGCTGCTTCAACAACTCATCCAGCCACTTCCGGTCTTCATCGGTGATCGACGTCGGCGGATCGCGCTGGTAGTCGATCTTGCTGGCGAAGTTGCTCTGATCGTAACAGCGCGTGAAGGCCGCGTGCAGGTCCAGCACCGTGTCGCGGTCGTCGGCGGCCAGCGGCAGGCGGAAACGCGGCAAGCGCTTCTGCAGCGTCGCGGTGTAGATCTCATAGCGCTCCGGCTGCGTGGCGCGCGTGACCGTGACGGCGTAATCCCAGTCCGGCAGGCCGTCGCGCGAATACTCCAGCATCGGCTGGCCCTGGAGCACCAGGTCGATCTCGACCAGATTGGTGCCGCAGGTCTTGCCCTCGCGGCGCTTGTCGAGGTACGCCTGGCGGCCGGCCGTCGTGAGCTTGTTGGCGGGGCTGACGATGTCCACCAGGGTCACCACGCGATTGTCGTTGCGTTGGCGAATCTCGATGAACTCCTCGTGATGTTCCTCGCGCACCACCGAGGTGAACAGCGCCTGCTCGGTGTCATAGTGGCGCTGCCCCACCCGGGCCCGGTAGCGGTCGACCAGCCCCGGCAACAGAATCTGGTAGAGACAGTTGACGAGGTGGTGCTGGAAAATTGGCCAGAGCTTCTCGTCTTCGAGGTACGGGTCCATTCCCGGAAAAGGGCTCGGCATCGGTGTATTCCCTCGTTGTCCTTTATATCGGCAACACGCCCGCGGA
>DASPXY010000938.1:0-3193 GCA_035637055.1 Gemmataceae bacterium
GGAGCTGGAAGGCTACTTCGGCGAAACGCCGCTGGACGTCATCCCACTGCGGTTGGAGAAGCCGGTGGCGATCGCGGGCGCCCTCTACGTCACGCCACAGCGCACGCCGGGCTTCACGGGCGAGCCGGTCGTGACGGTCACCGTGCGGCGCATGGTCATCTCGCGCCGCATCCAGGGGTTGTTGCCGCAGTGGGCGTCGTTCCTGCGCGGCGTGCTGGAGCTGAACGACTGCGCCCCGACGGCCAGCCGTGAAGATCTGGTGCGCGACGCGACCTTCAACCGCGTGCGTGAGGTTCTGGAGCAGCGGTTGTTCGAGCACTTCGAGCAGCTGGCCGAGCAGCAGCCGGCGCGGCTCGAAGCGATCATGGCCTGGCACCGCTACACCCTCGCCGGCGCCGCCCTCGAGGAACCGCGCCTGCGTGCGCTGCTGCGCAAGACTTACCGCCTGCCGACCTCGAAGGGACAACTGACCTTTGACGAGATCCTGGAGCAGAGCCCCGCCGACCCGATCCTGGAGAGCGAGGCGGAGCGCGTCATCTGGCACAATACGGATCGCCGACAGGAGCGTTGGATCAACGCCCTCTTCGCCGGCCATGAGGTGCCGTGCGTGCATGCGCTGCGGAGTTTCGAGGAATCGCTGCTGGCGGCGATGGTGGCCGACGCAAACGGTCAGGGGGTCGTGGCCGACCTGCGCATCGCCAGCCCCGGCGCGCCCGGTTTCGCCGCGGGCATTCTCGGCGTGAGCGATCTGGAGGATGCCCCGGCAGCGTGGCAGGAGTTCTTCAAGGCGACCGGCGCCCGCATCCTGAGTGCGTCGTTCCGTGGCGAGCAGCCGGTGATTGCGTTTCTCAACGAACGTGCCGAACTGCATCGCACCTTTGACGATCTGAAAAAGCAGGGTAATATCCCGACCGGCTTCCAGCGGCTGATCGATGCCCACTTCGAGAGCGGCCCGCCGGCGACGAATGAGGTATTGCTCAACCGCAACCATCGGCTGGTGCGGCGGGCGCTGTCGCAGAAGACGACGACGCCGCTGGCGAGTGTGCTGCGTCTGCTGGTCCACAATGCCCTGGTCTCCGCGGGGGCCAGCTTGCCACGCGAGGCGCAGCAACTCCAGGTCGAAGACCTCGAATGGGTTGCCGAGGCGCTGTGGGGCAAGAATCCCTGAGGACGGCCCACAACACCGCAAGCCCACGGGTTGCGACCCGTGGGCTTCTCGCGCTCTGACTTGAGGACACCATGAGTGCCGCCGAGCACGAAGGCAAGGACATCGACGAACGCATCGAGCAACTCCACGACCAGGCCGGCAACCACCTCGAAGCCTGCCTGTTCCGCGCAGCGTACCGCGTCTATGGGGAGTTGAAACGCATCGCCAAGAGCGAGCAGCGCGTCGTGACGTACATCAATTCCGTCTTCCATCAGATGGATCTCGCTCAGAGTCTGCTCGACCCGCGCACCACGCGCGACAACGCCATTGCGCTGATTCCGCTCCTGGAGGACGAGGAGCGCGCTCGTCAGTTCCAGCCGGACTTTCCTGCTCCGCAGTACGAGCATCAATGCGCGTGGATGACGGCGTGCGTTTACGAGAACCTGGCCGAGGCGACCGGCATGCTGGAGGGGTACAACTCCGAGGGCATGCACCAGTGCATCACCGACGGCGTCGCGGTCTGCCGGCGCACCGGCAAGCTCGCCTGCGTTAACTGCTTCCGCGAGTACGCCCTGCAGGTGTACACGGCGGCCGACGATCTCGACATGGCCCTGCACCACGCTCGCCTGATTGCGAGCAACATGGGTCCCTATCCGGACCGCGGCGACCGTCGTCACCTCGGCGCTCGCAACGAGGGCTGGCTGATGCTGCTGCGTGGCCAGCAAGATGCCGCCGAGAGCAGTTGCGAGCGTTCCTTCGCCCTGTGTGAGGGCGACCGCGTCTCGATTCCGCTGTCCAGCCGCCTGCACGCCCTGATCGAACTGGAAACGACACGTCTGCTCGCCGGCAAACAGGATCCGGCGGTCCAGTCGGCAACCCTCGCGGCCGCCGGCGTCAAGCCCGAGGAAGGCAAGGAACTGTCCACTCGGCTGCCCGAAGGGGAACGCCCCGACCTGGAACTGCGCTGGGCGTTCGGCGACGCCGTCCGTGCCTGCGTGCAGGGCGATTACGCGAAGGCCCTCGGCATCCTGTCGGCCTGGGATCGCAAGTTGACCGAGCAGAGTGCGTTGAATGACTGGTTCGAGACGCGCTTGCGACTGATCGCGACGCAGCGACTGGCCGGCCAGCAGGACAAGGCCGAAGCGCTGGCCCGTCCCCTGGAGGCACGCGCTCGCAAGGCGCACGACTGGCTGACGGTGCGGCGGCTGGCGCGGTTGCGCGATCCCGGCGAGAAGCCGACGCCGCTGGCGCTGCTCGCGCCGCTGACTGCCGGGCCCTTCGCGGGAGCGGCGAGGGTTGCGGTCGAGATCGCCGCGCCCGCTGGTGGGTTAGCAGAGCGGACCGCTAACCCGCAATCGGCTCCCGAGACCGTCCCGGCGGCCCCCGAAACCGAGGAGCCACTCCCGCTGGAGGAGTTCTTCAGCGGACTGGTCGAGCGCATGCAGGCCGCGGAGGACGACGCGACCCGCGCCGGCATTCGCGACGATCTGCTCGCCCTGCCGCCGGCGAGCGTGACACATCCTGGCGATGCCAGCCGCTTGCTCAATCTGCTCCGCTATCTGGTTGCCGACGGCGAGCGCGGTGAGGAGATCTGGCGGTGGGCCGAAGGGGTGGCGGCTCGTTTCGTGCAGAACGCGGAGGTGCTGAGCCTCCTGGGCGTGCTGGGCGACACCGTCCATAGCGCCGACGAGGATCTCGCCGAATTGGTCCCAAAGGAGCGCATCGAGAAACTGTTGCGGCAGTCGCTCGACCTCGACACCAACGACCCCGGCAACCACGCCCGCGCGGGTGCGTATTTTTTGGGAGAGGAGAACTACGGCGAGGCGGAGCGCTGCCTGGCGCGCGGCTTCAGGCTCCAGCGCGGCAACAGTTTTCTGGCGCTGCGCCTGGCGGAAGTGTACAACCAGACCGAGCGGCCGCGCGACGCCCTGGCGGTCCTCGATCTCTGCTTGCGCGAAGGCTGCGAGGATTCTCAGGTCGCGTGGGAGGCTGCCCTGGCCGCGTTCCGCCAGGAGCAGTACGACGTGCAGCTCACCTATCTCGACC
>DASPXY010000939.1:0-2772 GCA_035637055.1 Gemmataceae bacterium
CCGCCATCGAAGGGCATGCACTGGCCGGGTACATCACCTTGCTCGAAGGTGACTCCACGGACCCGTCGGTAGTGGCACAGGCGAAGGCCCAGATCCGGGAGGGCGAGACTATCCTGGTGATCCTCGACTCCTGCCACAGCAAGACTCACGTGCGCGCCGAACTGGAAGCCTACGCCGGGCTCGTGACTCCAGGATCGTACCTCGTCGCCACCGATGGCATCATGGGTGAGATGGCAAACGTCCCCGGCGGACGCGCGGACTGGTCCTGGGACAATCCCAGCGAAGCAGCCCGGGAGTTTGCCCAACAGAGGTCCGACTTTGTGCTGGAGGAGCCGCCCTGGCTGTTCAACGAAAGCGCCGTCACGCAGCGAGTCACCTACTGGCCGGCGGCCTACCTACGCAAAGTTGCCTGAAGGTGACGCCTCTACCGGGAGCGAGACGAGAATCGTCCCTGGCCCGAATCACAATCGCTCCAAGTCGGCCGCGTAAACTGCCGAATTTGGCGAAAAGGCGCTGCTTGCAGGCGAGTCATCAGATGTCAGCCGCGTGGTACTCAACGCGGGGCAACCTGAGACAAGCCCGGAGCGCCAGCGACGGGACGGTCCGTCGCTGGCGCTCCGGGCTTGTCTCAAACCAACCCCGGGCAGTACAACGAGAGGCACTCTGGCGAATGGGGCAACAGGGAAACAGTACTGCCCACCGGGATCAAGGAGCCGGCGACCTGCGCGAGAGCCACACTCTACTCGGAGCCTACGGCCCATGCCATCGCCGCGATTCAGCGTCGTTATCCCCACCCGAGAACGGGCCCACACCCTGCGCTCTACCCTCCAGACCTGTCTCGAACAGGACTTCGAGGATTACGAGATCGTTGTCTGCGATAACCACAGTTCCCCGGCGACGCGCGCGGTCGTGGAGGAATTCGAGTCGCCGCGGATCCTTTACGTGCGGGCACCGGAACCGCTGGCCATGAGTGTGAACTGGGAGCTGGCGGTGGCTCACGCAAGCGGGGAATACGTCACCGTCCTCGGCGACGATGACGCCCTGCTGTCCCACGCGCTGCCGGCACTCGACGGCTTGATCCGCCGCTCTGGAGCGAGGGCGATCCGCTGGAGCGCCGCCTTCTATCTCTGGCCGACGATCGCCCTCGAAGGGGAGGGCAATTATCTGGCTCTCCCCCTGGGCCGGCAGCTGCGCACGGCGGACGCCTCCGCGACCATCGCCGCCGTCATCGACTTTCTGGAGCCCTATACATCCCTGCCGATGATCTACAACGCGATCATCCATCGCGACCTGATCGCGGATCTGCGCAATCGGACCGGACGCGTCTTTGCCAATAACTGCCCCGACGTCTACACGGGGTTCGCCTTTGCCTATCTTGCCGGCACCTACCTCTCCACGGAGGTGCCGATGAGTGTCGCCGGGTTGTCGGGCAACAGTACCGGCGTGGCAACTCTGCTGTTGCGGCGGCCCTCCGCCATCGCCCAGGAGTTCCGTCGCCTGAATGCCCGAGCGGGGTTGCCGCTGCATCCTTGGGTGCCAGACCTGCCGATCTTCCCCGGCGTGCCCGTGGCGGACTCTTTCCAGTATGCCAAGGAAGCCCTCTTCCGCAGCGATGATCGGCTCCGCCTGGACCGCAAACGCCTCGCCTCCTACCTGGTCGGGCACCTGTGGGCGGCGAACCCCAGCGAGTGGCGGACACGACTGGGAATGATCCGCGCTTCCTTCGCGGACAACCCGGAACTGCAACAGTGGTTCGACGAGCACCTCGTGCGCGCGCCATTCCGAGAGACCCCGCTGATGCGGCTCCAAGCGCCGGCGATGGGCTACCTCAACGGGCAGCTCCACCTCCGCACGGATACCTTTGGCGTCACCGACGTGGCCGGTGCGGCGCGGTTGTGTGAGAATCTCCTGGGTTTCCGGGGCACCGAGATCCAGTATGAGACGGCGCCAGCGCCGGGGCCACACCCCGAGTTTCCCTGGTTGGCCGCCGAGATCGCCCGGTCCCAGGCGCGGGTGACTGCCCTGGAAGCCGATCGTGCGGTGACGCTGACGGAAATTGGTTCCCTGCGCGCCCAGCTCGCGGCCGAGCGGAACACCCTGGTTCGGCGCTTGCGGCGCGCGCCAGGCGAGTTCCTGCGCCTACTGGGGTTCGGCAAGCGATCCGTGGCCAGCCCCGCGCGCTAACTCAGGGGCAGTAACAACAAGGCGAGCGGCGCGGCGTGAGCCCGCCGGTGAAGGCTTCACCGGCGGGCTCACGCCGCGCCGCTCGCCAACCAAGTTACAGACTCTCAAGGTGCAGAATTCGGCAGCGGAGGTTGGAGTCCCGGCTTCAGCCGGCTAAAGCCGGGACTCCAACACCCGGCGGAGACTCTCGACAGGATCAGGGATCAGGACGACCATGGGGCGGTCTCGTCGATCTCCGCGAGGAAAGCTCTGTGGCTGCCTCGAAACGGCGAGAGCCCCCGAAACCTGACCGCACTGTCCGTCGCACTTTTGCCAAGGGCCACGGCGATACCGGACAACAGCTCGTGCAAGGTCTCAGGAGGGACTGGTTTGACCAGATAGTGATGGAACCCGGCCTCGCGTGCGCGCTGCCGGTCTTCGTCCTGCCCGTAGCCGGTCAGGGCGATCAGGACGATTCCTTGCAGGCGTTCCTCGTCGCGGAAATGTGCCGCCACCTCGAAGCCGTCCATCCCCGGCATCCCGATGTCGAGCAAGACCACATCCGGTCGCCAGTCGCGGGCTTCGCGCAGCGCCTCAGTCCCATCGTAA
>DASPXY010000940.1:0-3732 GCA_035637055.1 Gemmataceae bacterium
CGCTGGGCAGCCGCAGGATCGTAGCTCAACCGCCCGGTGCCCCCGCCTCGTCATCCGCTATGTTCGTCACGACCAGGATGCGCCATTCGCCCTCCAGGTAAACCCTGGCCAGCCGATGTCCGCTCATCCCGCTTGGGGCAACCTGGATGCCCATGTGCACTCGGCAACCGGGCGCATTGTCAGGGCATGATGGGCTACAACGAGCCGCTCCACTTGTCCGCTCCCGCAGGGCCGGGCCTGGTGCCCGGCGTCAGCGGCCTTCCGTTTCCAGGAGGCTTTGTAAGTCCACCCGGGTCCGCCACAGGCCGCCTGATCAGGTCACGCGCCGACGTGGCCGTCGGTGGCGTCCATGTTCAGCGCCATATCCCCACAGCCGTTGTTAGCGCGGCGTTAGCATGATCGTCGGTCTCCCACGGCACCTGCCTCGCACCAACTATCGATGCCAGTTTCGCCTACCTCCCGACGGTCGTGGGTCGTGGCATCCTGCTACATGCCGAGCAACTCCTTGGCCTTAAGGGCGACGTCGAGAACCGGCCCGCCAACCGTCCCCGCCATCGTGGCGATCCCTATGACAGCGCCGATTGCCCGGCGCAGCGCCCCTGGCTCCGCCCGCTCGCCCTGCCGGATGACGCTGGCTGACTCGTCGAGGGCCGCCCGGTCAGCGGGAGTGACCTGCGAGCGCAACTCCTGGATGAGCGCGACCATTTCCCGTAGGACGGCCACGGTGTCCCCAGGCCCCTGGGACTTGTTGACAGTCATGTTGCTGTTGGCACCAAACTGGGCGTTCTGCTCGCCGTAGTTGTAATTCGATATTGAGTTCCCCATGGTGAAGCCTCACCCTACTTCCATTCTGCTCCCGGCGCCGAACTGCACGTTCTGGCGGCCAAAGTTGTTGTTGTGGTGATGCACGGTCACCGAGAAATTCCTGCTCGGATCGTCAGGATTCTCAATTGCGTAGGTAATACTGGTGACAAGGCCGGTTATGAGGTTGCGGTCGGGATTAATGATTGCCGCCTGCGCGGTCCCGGCCGTCTCGATGACGAGCGCGTAGTAGCGTCGCCACGTAGGGGCCAGCCGGAACAGCAGCCGTAGAAGGCTGAGGCCGATTAGGACGGCCGAAGCCAGGCGGGCGATGCCAAGGTATTGCTGCTGATCGTCGTAAGTCATTCCGCCCGCATTATGGCTATACGCGTACTTAATGGCGAAGGTAGCGGCGACACCGAGGGCGATCCAGGCCAGCGTGGCGACGATGAAGGCGCGAACAGCCGGCCAGCGCTTGATCTCGAGCACTTGTGATTGCACGCGAGCGATATTCGCTAGCGGGTAGGCGGCGGATCCGATATGCAGGATACGTCTGCTTACTGATACCTTTATGGACTTAGTAGCCATCGCGAGTTGCCTCCTCGCTCCGAAGGGTGGCCGGTGTGCCAATTATCCGCAGCTATTGAACGCGAGCAATGGCTTGTCCTCCGCGCGCTTCGGACCAGAGCCGCAGGCCGACGGTGAGCAGCCCAGCCGCGGCCAGGGAGGTGGCCGACCGGACGTGGTTCCACGTCATCCAAACTCTGACATAGCTGGCCCGGGCACTCGCGGAACCGGAGCCGTCCGCGTGGGTCGTACGGTTGATTGTGTGGCCCTCCCGGCGGAGGGGAGAGAAGGCGCGCTTTCCGCATGCCGATGTCGTTGGGTTGATACTGAATGCGCCGGTACGGATGCCGCCGGGAGCGGCGCCAGAGGTGCTGGCAGACATGTGTGCCTCCGCGTTCTCGGTACCCGGCGTAGCCAGCGGACGCTGGGAACATTGTTCCCCCGTCTGTACGGAGCGCGCCCACCCCCGCGAAATACAGTCCGGTCCCGTACATATCCGCGGCTCAGCGCGCGCGAATATCAAAGAGAGCTCTGCGCTCGTTAGCTGCGTAGAAGTTCCGCTTACGACCCGGCCGACAGTCGGCGAAACCGTATGTTCATCGCCGCGCTCGGGCGTGAACGTCCGGATCTGCCGCGAGGTGATCGATCCGGAGATTCTTCTGAGTCCCTGACCGGGGCTCGACTGTCACGAATATCACGATGTGGGGGTGAACACATAGCCGTAGTTGGCTGGGACGGTGACCGTCATCGGGTCACCCGTCGCGCCTTTCAGATCCAGTGGTGCCGGGCGGTCGGCGGCGGCGATCTTCTCGCGGAAGGTGTCGGTGGATGGGAACGGGATGGTCATGGTCTGCGGCGCGTCGGAGAAGTTGAGGAAGACCAGGGCGAGGTCGTTTCCGGCGGACCTGCGGTATCCGATGATGCCGGAGGAAGTCTGGGAGGACTGGTTGTAGTAGAAGGAGTCCCGCCCGCGCAGGGCGGGATGGTCGGCGCGCAGCTTGCCGAGGATCCGATGCAGGCGAATCAGCGGTGAGCCCTCTGTGTCGTAGAAGTATTCCCAGTGCGCGTCGCGACGGATGTGGACGCGGAGGTCCCCGCTGGCGGCCAGGACGTAGTTCTCGCTGAACTCCTGGCCCTGCCACAGCATGGGGATGCCGGAGGCGGTGTACTGGGCGATGATGAACGGTTGGATCTTGTACCAGCGGCCGCGGTCGGCCAGCGGGTCGTAGGGATTTTGCTGGTTGCCGGTAAGGAACGCGATCAGGTGGCTGTGGTCGTGGCTGTTGACGTACTGGAACGGCGCGACCGGCATGTCGACCGGTTGCCCGGCGATGTCGTGAACGGTCTTGGTCCGCGGGTAGCCGCTGAAGTCGGCGTCCAGCAGGAGCGCGAAGCTGTCGTCGACGTAGCCGTGCTGGGCCATGTCCTCAGCCTTGCCGAGCAGGTTGTCCTGCCAGGTCGCGGAGGAGTAGGTGGTGCGCAGGATCTCCTGCGGGCGGTTCAGCGCCTCGGGGACCTGGATGACCCGGCTGTATTCCCCCGGCCTGGTGCCGCCGCTGGGGGTGAAGCGGGGCAGTTGCAGGGATTGGCCGTAGACGTCGTAGGCGAAGCTGGCGTATTCGACCCCGGTCGGCCCGTCGTACAGGTCGGTGACCTCGTCGTAGCGGAAGCCGTCGACGTGGTACTCCTGCAGCATGTAACTGGTCACCGTGTGCACGTAGTCGCGGGCGAACTGCTGACTGTAGTCCACGACCGGCCCGAAGGGCCCCTGCCCGCCGGTCATCGGGCTCGGGACGCCGGCGTCGAGGTAGACCTGGTAGTAGGGGAAGGTGGGGTCGACGTGCTGGAAGACGACGTCCAGGATCACGGCCACCCCCTCGGAGTGGCAGCTGTCGACCAGGTGCTTCAGGCCGGTCGGCCCGCCCGACCGCTGATTGGGCGCCAGGTAGTGCAGCGGCCCGTATCCCCAGTCGAAGTCCAGCTTCAAGCTGGTCATCGGCATCAGCTCCAGGCAGGTTACGCCGAGGCTCTTCAAGTACGGCAGCCGGTCGACCGCGCCCTGGAAGGTGCTGTTGAATTCCTCCACGTGCATCTCGTA
Organism: Gemmataceae bacterium; assembly: GCA_035637055.1. GTDB lineage: Bacteria > Planctomycetota > Planctomycetia > Gemmatales > Gemmataceae > DASPXY01. The sequence goes on from DASPXY010000940.1 coordinate 3,467, forward strand.
GACAACCAGGTCCGCAAGCTCGGGAACCTTCCAGTTGCCATCGTGCCACTGGAAGGCCGGAACAGATGCCGGCGTGTCGAACGCCGACAGCTGCCCGACTTCGTCCGTCGCCCGGGCGAACGGGTCAGTGAACCAGAGCGTGCGAAGGGTCCGCGATCCGGCAGCGACCCGATAGAGCTGATACCGGTAAAGGTAACGGCCGGGCTGGCCAAAGCTGGTGCCAGGCTGCGGTTGTATTGTGACGTCCGCTGACCACAACCCATTTG
>DASPXY010000941.1:0-4372 GCA_035637055.1 Gemmataceae bacterium
AAGACGCCAAGGTGGTGGAGGGCCTCAAACCGGGCGACTCCGTCCAGGGCCGGTTGAAAGTGAAGTCCGGCGATTACGTCCTCACCCATCTGGACAAGCGGTAGGCGGGCGTTTGATGTAGGTCAGGCTTTCTAGCCTGACAGGCGCCACTCCGTCAGGCTGGAAAGCCTGACAGGCGCCACTCCGTCAGGCTGGAAAGCCTGACCTACGGCGGCCAGCGGTGGCTGCGTCCCCTCAGTCGGAGGCATTCTCATGATCGAACGGCTGATCGAACTGTCGATCCGCAACCGCTTCCTGGTCATGTTCCTGGCGGCGGTGCTGACCGTCTGGGGCATCTATGCCGTCCTCAACACGCCGATGGACGCCATCCCCGACCTGAGCGAAAACCAGGTCATCGTCTTCACCGACTGGATGGGCCGCAGTCCGCGCGAGATCGAAGATCAGGTAACCTATCCGCTTTCTCTTAAACTACAGGGCCTCGCCGGCGTCAAGGCCGTCCGCTCCACCTCCGAGTTCAACTACTCGATGATCACCATCATCTTCGAGGACAGAGTCGGCTTTTACTTCGCCCGCGAGCGCGTCCTGGAAAAGCTCACCCTCGCCAGCACGTTCCTGCCTCAAGGGGTCGTGCCGTATTTGGCGCCCGACGCGAGCGCGCTGGGGCAAATCTTCTGGTACACCCTGGAGGGCGGCAACCTGGACCCCGGCCGTATGTGGGCGCTGCAAAAGTTCTACGTCGGCCCCGAACTGAACTCTGTTCCCGGCGTGGCGGAGGTCGGCACGGCGGGCGGCATGCCGAAGGAGTATCAGATCGACGTCGATCCCGGCGCCCTGCGCGCCTACGGCGTGACGCTCGGCGAACTCTACGACGCCGTCGCCCGCAGCAATTCCGCGGTGGGCGGCCGCGTCATCCAGAAGAACAACGCCGAGTACCTGGTACGCGGCGTCGGCTGGATCGAGAACCTGCGCGACATCGAGGACACCGTCATCAAGGAGCGCGAGGGCGTTCCGATTTACGTTCGCAACGTCGCGGCGGTGCAGATGGGGACCGGCTTTCGCCGCAACGTCTACGAGAAGGATGGCAACGAAGTGGTTGGCGGCGTGGTCGTGATGCGCCAGGGCGAGAATCCGCTGGCGGTGACGGAGCGCGTCAAGAAGAAGATTCAGGAGTTGCAGCCGGGCCTGCCCGACGGCGTGCGCATCGTCCCCGCCTACGACCGGACGCACCTCATTCACGGCGCCATCGACACGCTTACCGAGGTGATGTGGCACGAGATGGCGATTGCTGCTCTGGCGATCCTGCTCATCCTGATGCACGTCCGCAGCGTGCTCGTCATCTGCGTGACGCTGCCGCTGTCGGTGCTGTTCTCGTTCCTGCTGATGTGGCTCTTGCGCAAGCTCGGTATCGTGGACGTGCAGGCGAACATCATGTCGCTGGCGGGCATCACCATTTCCATCGGCATCCTGGTGGACCAGGCGATCGTCATGGTCGAGAACGCGACGCACCATCTCAAGGACCAGTTCGGCGACAAGCCCGTCACCGGCGACACGCGCGAAACGGTCATCCGCGCCTGCCGCACGGTGGGCCGGCCGATCTTCTTCTCGGTGCTGATTATCTTGATTTCGTTTATCCCTGTATTCGCTCTCGGCGGGCGCGAGGGCAAGTACTTCCACCCGATGGCGTTTACGAAAAGCCTGGCGATGGTCGGCGTGGCCTTGATCTCGGTAACGCTGGTGCCGGCGCTGATCCCGACGTTCATCCGGGGGCGGCTGAAGGGCGAGGAACAGAACTGGATCGTGCGCAGTTTCATCAACATCTACAAGCCGCTGCTGACGTGGGCGCTGCCGCGCCGCAACCTGGTGATGTGGATGTTCGCCGCACTGCTGATCCTCGCCGCCGGCATGTTCCCGCTGCAAGCGCTCCTCGGCCAGGGGGCCGCGCACCGCAGCTGGGAGATTGCTTTCTTCGTCGTGCTGACCGGCGTGACCACGATCACCGTGAGGCTGATCCGCGGTTGGCTGTGGCAGGTGCTGGGCTTTGTGACGCTGATGCTGCTGGGCCTGATCGCCTACCGCTTCGACAAGATCGGCGTGGAGTTCATGCCGCCCCTGGATGAGCGCACCCTGATGGACATGCCGATCACGGTGCCGCGCGCCGGCATCACGCAGGCCGCCGACGACCTGAAGGCCCGCAACGCCCTGTTGCGCGGCTTTCCCGAGGTCGAGTCGGTCATCGGCAAGGCGGGGCGCGCCGACACGCCGACCGATCCCGCCCCGCTGGACATGGTCGAGACGTTCGTCAACTACCGGCCGAAGGACCTGTGGCCGAAGCGAGCCATGCGCTTCGAGGACGCCTCACGCCAGGTGCGGGCGGTGCTGGCGGCGTTGGAGGGGCGCGGTCACGTCCTGGTGGCACCCAACGCCGACGACCGCGATGCCCTCATCAACGACGCGACCATGCACTCCCTGACGCGCTTTGACGACGCCATGCGAGCCCTGGCCCTGCAGCGCTATCGGGAGTTCGAGCGCGAGCTGGGGCCGCTGCTTACCCGCTTCGTCGTGGAGGAGACGGTACGGCGTTTCCGTGCGGCGGAGGATCTTCAGTGGCCCGAGGGCGAAGACGAGGAAATCCAGCTCCTGGCGGCGGATCTCACCCCGCGCTTCGGGACATGGCTGGCGAAGAACCCGGCCGTGGAGGACGTGACGCGCGTGGTGCAGGCGACCGCCCAGCGGCTGTGGGATCTCGACGCCCTCAAGAGCGAGCCTGCCGCGGCCCTGGCCGTGAAGGAAGGGCGCCTGCGAGAGTTGCTCGCCGATGCGGCGGAGGTGCTGGGTGCCCAGCGCAAGACGTTCGCCGGCGAGGTGCTCAAGGCGACGCAGGCGCGCCGGCTGGAGTGGTGGCGCGAGCGGGTCAACACGAAGGTCAACTGGGAGCTCTTCGACCGCGGCGTCGAGGTCTTTACGTGGGCGGCGCTGGAAGAGATCGGCAAGGGTGCCCGCGACAAGGGACTGCTTAAGGGGGCAGCGCGCGGCGCCGAGTACGCGCAGTTCCTCAAGGAAGCGTCCAGGGCCGAGCAGGCGCAAATCTCGACGGCGACGGTCGCGCCGTTCATCGCCTTGCGGCAGGAACTGGAGCAGCCGTTCGCGGCGCGACTGTTCCTGTGGCGGCGGACGGGCGGGCCGAAGGGCGACCTGCTTCAGGAAATCGACACGGTGGTGCAGGTGCCGGGCTGGATCAACATCTGGACGCAGCCCATCGCCAACCGCATTGACATGCTGTCCACGGGGGTGAAGACGCGGGTTGGGGTCAAGGTCTACGGGCTGGACCTGCCGACCATCGAGCGCGTCTGCAAGGAGATCGAGCACGTGCTCAAGGACGTTCGGGGCGCCCGCGACGTGAGCGCTGAGCAGATCATGGGCGAGGGTTATCTCGACATCAAGATCGACCGCCGCAAAGCGGCCCGCTACGGCGTCAGTGTCGCCGACATTCAGGATACGATTGAGGTGGGATTGGGCGGCCGGATCATCACGCAAACCGTCGAAGGACGCGACCGCTTCCCGGTGCGAGTTCGCTACGCCCGCGATTTCCGCGAGGACGAGGAGTCGGTCAAGCGGCTGCTGGTGAGCCGCGGCAGCGGGATGTCGGCTCCGGTGGCGATGAACAGCCAGGCCATGCCCGCGGAGAGACCACACGTCAGTGCTCCGGAACACGCCGCCCCGGGAGCGCTGCAAATCCCGCTCGGCGAGGTCGCCGACGTGCGCATCGTCGAGGGACCGACGATGATCAAGAGCGAAAATGGGCGCCTTCGCAACTACGTCACGCTGAACGTGCGCGGCGATCGCGACGTGGTCGGCTTCGTGGAGGAGGCGCAGCGCGTGGTGGCCGAGAAGGTCCGGCTGCCGGAGGGGGTCCACGTCGAGTGGAGCGGCGAGTTTGAACACCAGGTGCGGGCGGCGAAGACACTGCGGGTCATCTTCCCCGCGGTGATCGTGCTGATCTTCGTCATCCTCTACCTGACGTACAAGGACCTGACGGACGCGGGGCTGATGATGCTGGCGGTGCCGGAGGCGCTGGCCGGCGGGGTGTTCTTCCAGTTCATCTTCCCCAAGATCCGGCACGGCTGGGACGCCCCGCCGGAGCCGTTCAGCGTGGCCGTCTGGGTCGGCTACATCGCCGCGTTCGGGATGGCGACCGAGACGGGCATCATCATGCTGGTCTACCTCCGCGAGTCGATCGACAAGCGCGGCGGGCTGGAAAAGATCAAGTCGCTGGACGAACTGCGCGAGGCGGTGATCGAGGGGGCAGTCCACCGGCTGCGGCCGAAGCTGCTGACCGAGGGCGTCGCCATCATCGCTATCGCGCCGATGCTGT
>DASPXY010000942.1:0-4489 GCA_035637055.1 Gemmataceae bacterium
GACAGCCGGGGCCAGATCAGGCGACCACACTCACACGCCGGAACGCGTCGCACGCGCCTCCGCAGGAGGCACCTCTACGGGGGTCCGCCGCGGCCCAGTCCATGACCTCCTACGCTCGAACCGGTCGGGCGCGGCGGAGAGGCGGCAAGCCTACTTCGGACCACGCCGGAGCCCTGGTGGCTCCGCCGGACCCCGCTATGCGGCGGGGGGTACCGTTCCAGCGTGCGCTGCCTAATTATTGCCCCCTCTGCGGTCGATCTGCGAGTGCTGCTGGGAGTCCTAAAGGACCAGGATGTTCAGGCACTGTCGACGGCCGATCTCGGTGCTGGCGCGGCGCTCGCCCGGGTTCCGTTCGACGGTATCGACTGTGGAATCGCTGTTGTGCCTGGAACTCCCGTCCGCTCGACGGCAGGGCTGCCCGCGACGTATGTCGAGATTGGCATCGCAGTCGGTCGAGGTCTACCCATGCTAGTGGTCGCCGAGCCTCCCGAGCTCCCGTCCCCAGCCCTTGCTGGGATCACGACGGTAAGCACCCCAGTTCACAACGTCCAGGCTCTGCGACTTCATCTTGGTCTGTTCCTCCGATCCGTGGCAGCAACACCAGCGCGGCCCACACCGCAACAACCTGTAACGACATTGGGCGCAGTCGCTGCGACGTACCGCGCACGCCTGGATACTCTCCGCAAAGCGCACCCCGCTGAACGTGCAATGCGTTTCGAGCAACTTGTCGGCGACCTTCTGCGTGCGTAACTGGTCAGGTCCCGAAGGCCGGTTGAGGCGTGCTCAGGCTGCGGCGGGCGTCCAGGGGCGGCCCTCGGTGAGCATCACGAGGGCGTCGAAGAAGTGCAGGCCGTGTTTGGCCGCGGTCGACAGGTAACTTCGGATCGCGCAGAACTGCGTGGCGCCGGTCAGGGTGCGTAGGCACCCGGATACCTTCTGCCTCAGTTTGATCATGCGGATGTCACGTTCGGAGCCATTGTTGTCGGCGGGTACCCGCCAGTCGGTGGTGAACCGCAGGTAGTCGTCCTGGCGGTCGATCAGCCGGTGGGCCAGCGCGTTGTGCTTGCGCATGAGCTTGCTGGAGCGGGCCGCGGTGGCGCTGATACCGAGCTGGGCAGCGGAGCGGTAGAGGTGGATCTGCTCGGCCAGCACGGCGGGGTCGACAGCGTCTTGCTTCTGCTCGATCGCCTCGCTCACCAGCTTCTGCATCCCGACCAGCGCCTGCGCGGCCTGCGTCGCCCAGCACCAGCTGCCGGCAGGGGCGGCATCGGCGACACCCTGTAGTTCCCGCAACGCGTGGGCACAGCACAGCTGGTGATCGGGATCGGGGTAGGTGTCATACGGCGCCCAGGCGTCGTGCACAGCGATCCCGCGAAAACGCGGGAGGACCCCGAGCGCCTTGATCCCGTCCCGGCCGCGGCGGGGGTGGCAGATGACCAGGGTGTACTTCTCGGTCCGGGCGCAGTGCACCCAGTGCAGCTTGCCGGCCACCCGCAGGCCGGTCTCGTCGAAGCCGACCACCTGCGCGGCGACCAGCCTCTCGCGCACATCCTCCAGGAAGCCGTCGCACCGTCCGGCCGCCCGCCGGGTGACCTCCGCGACCGTGCCCTGCGACAGTGGGGTGCCAAACAGCTCGGCCAACGCCTGCGCGGTCCGCTTCTTCGACAGGAACTGCCCGACGTAGAGGTACACGATGATCGCGGCGATCCGGGGGCCGTAGGCCACCGGCGCGGCCACCCCGTCCGGGGCAGCGCCGCGGGTCCGCTGCCCGCACACGCACTCCCGCTCGATCAGCTGATGCTCGGTCACCTCGACCTTCAGCGGGGGCAGGTCGAAACTCTGCCGCCGCTCGATCCCGGTGATCGGCCGGCCGGCAAGCGACCGCTGACACCCGGCGCAGCAGCCCGGCTCGTGCGGCACCTCACGGTCCGGGACAGCCACCTGCGCCAGCGTCCTACCCTCGTGACCGTCCTGCCCGCCCGGCTTCCGGCCAGTCTGCTTACGCAGCGACCGCGGCTTCGGCGCCGGCTTGTCCAGCCCCTCCGAACTCGGCGGCTTGGAGGAGTTACGAGGGTTCATCCCCGCCACCGCCTCCAACTCCGCGATCCGCTCCATCGCCCGCGCCAGCGCCGCGCTCGACTGTTCCTACTCCGCACGCGCGGCCGCCAACTCAACGCTCAACCGCTCCGACCCCGCCTGCGCAGCCACCAACTCAGCCCGAAGACTCACCACCAACGCGGCAAGCACCTCATAGGAGGCAGCAGGCTGATCGGCGGACACACACCGACACTACGAACCCAAGATCAACCAGCCCAGCACCAAAGATCAACACGGCGTGTCCCACACGATCTTGGACGAATCGCCCACCGACCACCTGACCAGTTACCTGCGTGCGACCGGTGCAGACGTGGTGGAACGCCCTCACAGTGGTATTGATTACGCGATAGACCTTGCAGCATCGATACCGGGCGAGGAACAGTCACTCGGTCCACTTCTCGTCGAGGTCAAGAGTGGGCGACTCAAGTCAGTCACCCTCGAGACGGCGCAGGAACAACTCTCCGAATATGTCCTACGCAGTCGAAGCGGTCTTGGGTTGCTGATCTATGACGAAGCACCTGCCAATCCGCGACCGAGGAGATCGGCCCCGTTGGTATTCGCGTTGGGCGTCGATGAGCTCTTGACGCAACTCGAGCAAGCGCCTTTGGGAAGCATCTTGAAGCAGGCGCGCAACCGTGCAGTGCACGGAATGTGACATGGAGCTGGATCCCGGCGAGGTTCGACAGTACCTCCACGCTGCAGCGGTCGCTGTCAGTACAGACCAGCAAGGCAAGGCTTACGAGGCGCTCGCAGCCTACCTATTTGACTGCATACCAGGCTGCTTCACTGAGCGAAATGCTTCCAGCTTCTTTGACGCCGAACAGATCGATATTGGCGTGGGAAACGATCGCGTGCCGGACGGGTTGTCCGTTCTGCCACCGGTGGTACTTGTCGAGTGTAAAGATTGGGCCAAGCCTGTCGATAGCAGGACTGTAGGTTACTTCGTCAACATACTCACGAATCGCAGCGTTGAGGCGGGCATTCTCATCGCCGCGAATGGGATCACCGGAGACCCGCACGAGCTGACGAACGCACATGCCCTTGGCGTGTCAGCCATGGCGCGCGGCATCAAGATATTGATCGTGACAACCGCCGAGATCGAGGCCTTGACCTGCACGATAGATCTCACGCGCTTGCTCAAACGCCGGTATCTCCGAGCAATTATGAGGGGCGGCATGGGAGTGCCCGAATAGCGACCAAGCCCCAGCTCGCAGGTTCCTGTTTGCCGGACTCGAGTCCACGTCAAGCACCGTGCTCCATGCCGCGGGCCGTGCGGGGTCTGCCCCCAATCATCTACCAGGATCCCTCTTCCCGTCCTGGATGCTGGCCTTGGTCGATAGCCGTGCAGAACCGGGAGGCTGGGCACCGTCGTCAGCCTGCAACCGCAGTATTCCCTGGTGGAGCGGTCCGCGGAACTGGATCTGCTGCCGTGATGCACTGCCGGACTATACGTCTGCGGGGGGCTCTCGCGCTCGACGGTCCGGCGCTACCGGCACCGTGCTGACCTCCCCTGCACCGCGCCGCTGCCCTCGCAGGAGCCCGATCCCGCATACTCCGGTACAGCGTTCACACCCGCTGCGCCGCGCCGAGCGCTACTTCGCGGTCGCCTTGCGACACTCAACAAGCAATGTCGCCACAGCACTGGTGTAGGAGTTATGCCATTCTTGGTTCATGTCGCTGGGGGATGCAGCGGGTGAATCGTCAAGCACCCTCTTGTACTCAGAGAGGTCTGCTAGCAAGGTCGAATATGCTTGAGCCAAGGAATTCCACTGGCTGCCTCTCTTCGCTGCCGAGGCGGAACTGTCAGCCGCTAGTTGAGCCTGATGAATCGCATCGTCGACGGTGCTGGCGTCGAAAGGGCTCCTAGAACCAGTACTACTACCGGGCTCGGCGAAGTGAAAATCTTGACAAGCCTGCCGCGCATACTTGTCAGCACTGCCACCTTTCGACCATCTTACCCAAAGAAGCGTACTCGATATACTGGCCACCGACACCAAGGCCACGACGGCCAAGATGACGAGCGTTCGACTTCCCCTACGCCGTCGGTGAATCGGTCGAGGTTCGTCTGGTCTCATGCCGGAACCAAGGTCTCCTACATCCTCGTGTTGTCAGCCTGAGTGTACCGGTTCTGGTCAAGGCGATCCGAGGAGGGTGTCGAAAGCGCGTTTTGGAAGGGCAACAACGGCGACACGTTAGTCACGATCAACTCAGTAACAGGCAGAAGTCGGGCCCGTCACCGCCGGGGGCACGGCCCAGTCGGTGCAGACGAACCGCGCGGGCCAACGGAGCAGCGCCCTCTTCTGCCGCTGACGTGCCAGTCCGTGGGCGCCTTTGCGGTGCACCGTGGACAACGCGTGGGCCAAGCGTGATCACGTCGGCGGGTGTGCTTTCA
>DASPXY010000943.1:0-2179 GCA_035637055.1 Gemmataceae bacterium
GGTCAGGTCGGCCCGGTGCGCCTTCAAGTGGCGTATGTTTCCAAGGTGTGACGAGCCGGCCAGCGCCGCCGCGCCGGCATCGCCACATTTATTCCATGCAAGATCGAGAAAGGTTAATTTTTCCAGGTGTGCCGAGTCGGCAAGGGCGGAGACCCCCGCAGCACCGAGGCGGCAGTTGTTCAGATCGAGGGATCGGACGCCAACCAGGTTCCGGGATGCCGCCAGCGCCGCCGCGCCCTTGTCGCCGATCTCCTGGCACCGCAGAGACAGTTCGTTGAGGTTGGTCAAGTGGGGCGAACGCGCCAGCGCCGCCGCACCTGCGGGGGTCATGCACCAGGGCTGGAGACTGTTGGTCGTCAGGACGAGACGCGCCAGGTTCGCGAGGTGTGGCGAATCGGCCAGGGCAGTCGCCGCCACGTCGTTCACGACGGTGTTCGTCAGGTCGAGGACACGAAGGCGGCCCAACCGCGGACAGGCTGCCAGGGCCGCGATGCCGCCGGCGCGGAGCGGATTCCTGCCCAACCGCAACGCGCTGAGGTTTTCGAGGTACGGCGAGGCCGCCAGGCGGATCGCCTCGATTTCTTCCAGGTCGTTGCTACTCAGATCCAGGCTCGTCAGGCGGGCGAGGTGCGGACAGGCGGCCAGCGCCTCGATGTGCTGCCGTGCGCCCCGCAGCCGCACCGCACGCACCGGCACGCGCTTCAGCAGGTTCGCCGCACCCTTGAGGAACTGCGTGGTCGTCGCCGTGATCTCGTCCACGAAGCCGCGGCGGAAGCGATAGGCGCCGTCGCGTGCCCAGGCGGGCAGCGGCTTGAGCCAGGCAGCGCGGTGCTTCGCCAGGAGCGCGGCCTCACGCTCGGCCAACGCTGCTCGGCCAGGGTCGTCTTCAGAGAGATTGGCGAGGGCACATTGGACACGAATGAACTCGGCGCGCTCGTTCTCGCCATGCTCCTCCAGCCAGTCGGCGTAGACGAGCCGGGACGTATCGTCGGGATCGTCCTGCAGCGCTCGCAGAAAGGCATCCTCGTTCATCGGCCGACCCTCTCACGGCGCCGGTGTCATCGGCCGCGGGAGGCTGAACCACGCCAGGTTGCACGCCTCCATCTCCTCGGCGTCGAGTTTGAGGCCCGTCGCCGCGAGACTGTCGTCGAGCTGTTCCGGGCGGCTGGCGCCAACGATGGCGGCGCTGATGCCCGGTTGCGCCAGTACCCACGCGATCGCCACCTGCACCAGCGACTTGCCGCGCGGCTTGAAGAACTGTTTCAGGTGCTCGACCGCCTCGAACTGCGCTTTCTGCCAGTAGCGCTGCCGGTACAGGTCGCCGGTCTTGCCGAGCGTGAAGCGCGTGCCCGGCGTGGGCGACTCCAGCGACTGATGCTTGCCGCTGAGGAACCCGCCCGCCAGTGGATTGTAGGGGATCACGCCCAGGCCCTGGTCGCGGCACAGCGGCAGCAGTTCCGACTCGATCTCGCGGTAGAGTAAGTTGTAACGCGGCTGCACGCACTCGAAGCGCGCCAGTCCATCGCGGGCGCTGATGCCGAGCGACAGCGCCACCTGCCACGCCGCATAGTTCGAGCAACCCAGATAGCGCACCTTGCCCTGAAGCACCAGTTCGTCCAAGGCGCGCAGGGTCTCTTCGGGTGGGGTCTCCGGGTCGGGGGCATGTGTCTGATACAGGTCGATGTAGTCGGTGCGCAAGCGCTGGAGGCTCGCTTCCACCGCGGCGAGGATGTGGCGGCGCGACAGTCCCTCGTCGTTGGGGCCGTGGCCGACGCGCATGCGGCACTTGGTCGCCAGGACGAAACGGTCGCGCTTGCCCTGCAGCCATTTGCCAATTATTTCCTCGCTGCCGCCGGCAGTGTCCGGACTGGGCGGCACCGGATAGACGTCGGCGGTGTCGAGGAAGTAGACACCGCGCTCGGCAGCCCGGTCGAGGATGGCGAACGAGGTACGTTCGTCGCATTGATGGCCGAAGGTCATGGTTCCGAGACAGATTTCGGATACCTTGAGGCCGGTTCGGCCCAGTCGTCGCGTTTTCATCGGGTGCATTCTCCCGGGTCGGTGATTGTTTAGCCGCGGTTCGGAGAACCCCTCCCCCCGACCCCCTCCCCGAAGCGGAGAGGGGGAGGGGTTCTCCGAACCGCGGCTAAACGGAGGAACGCCGATCATCTTATTCCGT
>DASPXY010000944.1:0-5856 GCA_035637055.1 Gemmataceae bacterium
CAGGACGTCACTGCCGAAGAAGCGCCGCTTCGCCTGCGCCGATGCGGAGCAGAGCGCCGTGGAGCCGGACGGGTACTCCGGGTGGTCCCCCACGTTCAGGTAGCTGGCCCACTCGTCGGCGGGCATGTCGTCGACCCTCCCCCTGCCGGGTCCGCCCCAGGCGGTCACCAGGCGACGGCCGTACACGTGCCGGATCGCGCTGAACGGCCGCACCGCGTCGAACCGGGTCTTCTGATGCCAAACCGCGATCAGCGGCTCAAACGTCGCCAAGACGTGCGTCAGGAGCAGCTGAGCCCAGCCGTGGATGCCCAGCTCAGGATGCTGCCGAGCGGTGACTACCGCCGAGTGGCCGATGCCCAGGACCTTGTTGTCGAAGAACTCCGCCAGCACCTTCTGCTCGTCGGTGAGCCCGGCCGACGCCTCCAGGATCTCGTCCACCGAGCGCTTGTAACGGCTGGGGTTAGTGTGGTCTATGTGGTCAGGCGGGTCGATCTCGAACTGGCCCGGGTCCTGGTAGGTGTAGGCCTTGACCAACCCTAGCTGCGGGGTGACGAACCGCTGGACGATGAAGATGCCCTTGTCGCCCGCCCGCGCGGCGACCGTCCCGGGCAGCCCCCCGCCGACGCGGCGGCGGTGGGGCCCCATCGCCGGCTGCCAGCGCGAGGGATTGACCAGTTCGTAGGCAGTGTTCACGGGCCGGTAGCCAGTGTAGTCGTCGTAGGGCTGACCGTTGTACTTGCGGCCCTCGTCACCAAGGGCGTTCATGCCGTCATGCGCGCGGGCCCTGACGATGGCCTTGCCGGCTATGTTGCCGATGCCGACCGGACTGGTCGGGTCCTCCGACTCGTCGTCGGGGTCCAGGCCGAGCGCGGTCATCGCTTGCCGCATGACCGGCACCCGCTCCTCAAACACGCCTTTCAGCACCTGGTACCCGGCGTACGCGCCGGCGATGTTCTTGTTTCTGTTGGTGGCGGACTCGCTGGAGGGGCGGCGGGGGATTCGGGAGTGCACGCCGACCGCGGTCGGGTGGTAGGGCGCCAGCGCGTCGAACCACGACATCTGAAACAAGTGAGTGATCCAGATATAGATGGACGCGTCCATGGGACCGATGGCGCTTTCCACAGGCAAGGCCCCGCCGACGTTGGTGGTGATCAGGTCCCGGATGAAGTTGCCGTTATCGAAGTCGAAGTCGATGACGATGTTGGCGGCCGACTCGCGCCGGGGTGCCAAGTTTGTGACGGGAGAACGTCCGGATGTCGTCGTCACGGGGTGTGTCCTTTCCATGGAGAAGGGGTTCTACAGGTCTAAGGCGTGGTCTCTGGGGACGGACCACGCCTTTAGAGATCGAGTCGGTTGCTCTTCACCCGAGTCGAGAACTCCGTCCACGTCTTGCGGGAGAAGTTCAGCCGCCCGCCGTCCGGGCCCATTGCTGTCCCGGACGCCGATCACCGCGTTGAGATCGGCGATCTCGACGCAGTGACCAGCCCGGTGCGCCGGGCGCGAACCTGGCCTGGACCGCAACCCCGATGAGCGGGTGGACCGATTCCCGACAGGTCGTCGGTGCGTGAGCGGCCACGATCTGGCCGAGGCCGCCGACCTGGGGATCGTGGACCGCTATCAGCGGCACGAGATCCCGCGGCTGAGCGTGCGCGCCATCCAGTATGACCGGCATCAGATGCGGTGCGGGTGCGGCCGGCTGCACACACCGCCGCCCGCCCTGAGGGCGCCCGCTGGGGGCCGGTGGGCTACGGCCCGGACCTGCAGGCGTTCGCCGCCTACTTGATGGTGGTGTACCTCCTGCCGGCCCACCGGTGCGTCGAGCTGCTGGAGTCGCTGACCGGCAAGGCCCCTGCTGGTCGCCTGCACCCGGTGGTACGCCCACTACCTGCTCGGCGACCGTGACCTGGACACCTTCAAGGTGTTCCTGCCCGCCGAGTTGACCGACTCGGTGGTGGTGCGGGTACGCCCACTGATGACGCGGTCATGCACTACAAGACCGAACGCCAGGCCCGGATGCGGGTCCAGGCTGAGGCACTCACTAACCGGCGAAACGTTTCACCTGTTCTCTTTGTGGATCGCCATCAATGCCTTCAACTGCAAAAGGTGAAATTTGATAGTATGACCCAAGATCAAGGCATTCCTCGTCGGGCGACCACTTGACAGCCGCAGCGCCGATAAGCTCTCCGCCGTACGTGTGCGGAGCACCTCTCATAAATTGCTCGATTTCTGGTTCCAGTCGAGCGGGAAGTGCCGACAGATCCAAGCTGCGACGCGGCACAGGAGCAAAGGAGATCCGCCGGATTTCCGAAGAATCCCAGCTGAGGGTGGCATAGATTCTGTACGATTTACAGGCGAACTCCAGCATCCGCTCGTCCGGTTCCGGCAGTCCGATTTCGCGAAGCATGGATAGGATGGTCTTCGGTTCGAGGCTGCCTGCAGCGGCAGCGGGGAGCTGGAAGTACACATTCATTGTTTTGCGCTGGTAGTCAATCCCGATCAGCGCCGCGTCGTCCATGCCGTGGCGGGCGAAAAAACCGGCATTCTCGGCCAGAGCGCGCGGCATAGACGGGATGTCGGCAAGCTTTGACACCCCATGCGAGTCACGAGAGAGGGCATAGACCTTCTTGAATCCGCCAACGACTCCGCAGTCAATAGCGTATTCGTTGACGGAGATTCGCGCCTGGATGTCCGAGAGCAGGGCGCCGACGGGATGATCCGTCTCCGCAACAAAGCCGTTCGACAGAGCATGGGCATATGGATCATCGATCCCTGGAGACACCTGGATGGTGTATTCAAGCTCTCCTGCGTGGCGCTCGCCGGTCTGCGCGCTGAAAACAATCCTGCCCTCGGTGAGCAAGTCCCCGTACGCGGTCAGGATCGGCCAGACCTTGTCACGCGAACAGGCTGCACCCACCAATCGAGCCGATTCCTCAATGGCCGAGTACAACTCTTCTGGCTCAGTGCCTCCGGACATCTCTATCCTCCAAGTAGTCAACGTTAGCGATTGTTTCCACAGGGAATCCCACTCCATCTTCCCTGGAAGATAACTCGCGGCCGCCTCGGGCGATCGCCTGTCAGGCCGGTGGCCTGCTGCTGATGGAGACGCTGCGGGTTACGGGCCAGGACCGCGGCCTGTCGCAGGTACTGGAGCGGTGGCGGCCGGCGCGGGCGGTGCATGATCCGGGCAAGATCGTGGCGGATCTGGCGGTGTCGCTGGCCTTGGGCGGGGACTGCCTGGCCGGCATCGCGGCCCTGCGGTCCTCGCCGGAGCTGTTCGGCCTGGTGGCCTCCGATCCGACGGTGTCGCGGCTGGTCAAGAGCCTGGCAGAGGCCGGCCCGAAGGCTTTCGGGCAATCCGCAAGGCACGGGTCCGGGCGTGGGAGTTGGCGGGAGAGCACGCTCCAGGCGCGGACGGGAGCCTGATCCCGCTGGACCTGGACGCCACGATCGTCATCGCGCACTCGGACAGGGAGCGGGCGGCGCCGACCTGGAAACACACCTTCGGGTTCGCCGCCCGGCTGGTCAAAGGCGGACGACGGCTACGACTACGCCTGCCCAACCGCTGGCACTGGGCCGACCTCATCGCCACCGCCTGCACCCGACTGCAAGCCCTGCCAGCGCCCTGACCAACCCGAACCGCCCGAACGACCCAAAAAGGAGACCACCCGGCCCGTGGAACCCCGCCCACCCGACACGACAGCCGGGCCACATGGCTGACCCACCGCTGAAAACGACAGCCGGTTGGGTCAACTACGCGACCCAACCAACCTCACGGAAGATCGAGGGTAGCCACCGAAGCGCCGATCCCGCCCCCGAAGGTCCTGGAGAGCGGTGTCGAAGTCGGCTCGCGTAATGTCAGGGAACAGGACGGGGGAGAAGTACAGCTCGGCGTATGGGGACATCAGCGGAAAGAAGGACGACATACGGATCCCACCGCCGGTGCGGATGATGAAGTCGACCTGTTTCGGGACGTACGCGTTGCTGGTCAGGATGTCCTCGGTCATGGCCGGGATTTTCCCGTTGAACTTGTTGAATATGCCGATTACCTCGTGGGAGAGGGACATTCCCAAGATGTAGTGCAGAGTGAACTCCGATTCCTTATCTGATTTGTCCCGCAGTTCCTCCAGCTCTGTGAGGTAACGGTCAGGCACAAGGTCAAGCGACCCGGAGAGATCGAAGTTGCAGTTGCCGTGGCATCGTTGCGCCACGTCGTTGAACGCGACCAAGGCTGTTGTTACCACAGACTCGGGACGGCTGAAGTTCGCGGCGGAGGAGGTCGTGATGTAGAGAGTCGTGGTGCCCTCCTCCCTGGCCCAGCCGATGAACTCGAAAAGCTTGTCCGCCATCGCCGTGTAGCCGTCGTCGAGGGAGACGCCGTGCGCCTGGGACCAGCGGCGCATTCCGTCCGGCAGCAGCATCATGTTGGTCACCATGATCTCCTTTGGTTACGTGATCTGTCGTTTCGGAAGTATCCGCGCGCATCGGCATCAGTCATGACGGTGTCCCCTTCCCGGTGCTCCGTGACAGCCCCTGGAAGTCACCCGCCGGGAAAAACGCCCAGATCTTCTTGAATCCGCCAACGACTCCGCAGTCAACACCATAACGCGCCATTCTTGGCGCCTGCTTGAATTAGGACGAGTCCTGGCAGCTGACCAGTGTCATATCGCCCATTCCCGGGTTCGCTGCGGACGCGCGTGGGCCCGGAGCGCGGTGCGCAGGGCTGCCGCGACGCGTTCTACCTGGTTCACGCGGAGCTCGGCGTGCATGGGGATGGCGAGATGACGCCGGAAGAGATCCGCCGAGACCGGGCACGATTGCTTTGCGTCGTATACCGGCTGCAAGTGGGACGCCCACGTGCCGTGCCCGCAGCCGATGCCCTGAGCACGCAGGTCGGCGGCGACGCTGGCACGGTCCACGCTCGGATCCAGCGTCAGCATGTAGGTTTGCCAGGCGTGGGTACGGTCCGGCGGCAGGTGCGGCACCGTTACTAGCTCTTCGCAGGCGAGCAATTCGGCGTAGCGCGCGGCGACCGCGCGCCGGCGGTCCAGCAGCTCGCCGATACGGCTCAGCTGCACCTGCAGGATCGCGGCGAAGCAACGCAAACCACGAACACGCTGGTCAGCAGGATTTGGACTGATCCGGGTGGGCGCCCCCGACAGGATTCGAACCTGCGCTTACGGCTCCGGAGGCCGCCGCTGTCATCTCGACCGACGCGACGCTGACCTGCGCGGATGACCTAACGGGAAGGCTGTATCGTCCCGGCCGTTCCGCGCCTGTTCCGGATCATGCTGGTGATGGCATGGGTAGAGCTCTCGAACCTTTGGCCTTGGCTGCGGAGGCCTCAACCCAGTTCGGTCGGATCGGGTGAGCCTGTGATCAGCTGAGGTGGCCAGCGCTCGGTCTCGGCGCCAATGCCGTAGGTCGTGGTTGGTACCGCAGGCCGCGGATGGTGTGGGGGCAGGAGAGGTTCTATCAGGGATCCTGCGGCCTTCCTCGGCGTGTCAGCTTGCCGCGGGCCTCGTCGGCTTGCTCTTATAGTTCAGCCTCCTCATCTGAGGGCCCGGAACTATAAGACCGACGCGGGAGTGCGCGTGACCCGAGCACTACATGCAACCCCTGGTGACTGCGTAGCCAAGCTGGCGCAGTTGGAGATACGGCTAGATCATCTTCATGATGCTCTACGGGCAGGAGAGCAGGCGCGTCGGCTGACCACGCCTAACGATCCGCGCAACGCGGCAGGCACTGACGATTACTTCCGCCGGGTTCGTGCGCTCCGGGAAAGGCTGATCGGGGATGCTGGTTGGTCCCGCGTAGACCTCAACCAGCTCCCATTGGTCCTGAACCCGGCGCGCCGGC
>DASPXY010000945.1:0-6167 GCA_035637055.1 Gemmataceae bacterium
CGGGCTCGGGGTGGAGCGTTGCGTAGGTGACCGGGGCCGGTGTTGTCTCAGGAATCGCGGGGTGGTTCGGCAGGCTCAGCGTTCCGAAGGTAATCGGTGCTTCCGCGACTGCCGCAAAGGGCGGGGGGGCTGGCGGTCCCAGGGTCGAGTATGTTCCGGACGCGGCGGGTACGTCCGACGCGGCAAATGGATCCAAGGTGGAATAGCGGCTGACGGCGCTGCTCGCTGGCGCAGGTTGCAGGCCGTCCGGTGGGCTCAGGGTCGAGGAGGGGCCAGCGGCTCCGGTGGGTTGCCCCGCCTCCCCGCAAACGGGGCAGGTGAGTGAGGCCCCATTCGGGGGGGCTTGCCATGCGGGATTCGTGTCCCACTGATGGCCCTGCGGACAGGTGAGTTTCTGCGCCATGGACAGTCTCCAGTTGCCCAACTCCGAGCGCCGTGATTATCGCACACGTGGCGCCCCGGTCAAGCGAAGCGCTGTGGAGCGCGGGAACGCGGCGCGGAATCGCCGCGCATTGCCTCTATCTGATAAAGCGCGGTGGCGCGTCACTTTGCCCCAGCAGAAAGGAAAGAAAGCGACGATTTGTCGAAACCCCTCCCCCCCACCCCCTCCCCGCAGCGGAGAGGGGGAGAAGAGAAGACTGTCTTGTCTTGCTCCCCCTCTCCGCTGCGGGGAGGGGGTGGGGGGGAGGGGTTTCGAGAGAGCAAGACAGCGGCGATTTCACGTCGTATTCCCTGGCGCCCCGCCTTCCCGCGTTGCGCAAATTCCGCTACGCTGTAGAGGAAACGGCAACTCCATCGATCCCCATTCTTTGTCCGCTTCGAGGCCGCCATGAGCACGCTCCCCATCACGCGCGTCGTCCTTTACAAGCACGGTGTCGGGTATTTCGAGCGCGAGGGGACCGTGGAGGGCGACGCTACCCTCGCGCTGACGTTCAAGCAAAGCGAGGTCAGCGACGTGCTCAAGTCGCTCACTGTCCTCGACCTCGCGGGCGGCCACGTCGCGTCCGTCTCCTACGATAGCACAAAACCGCTGGAGCAATTGCTCGCCGATGTCGCCCTGTCGATCCCCGACCAGGGCAGCCTCGTCGGGCTGATACCGCAGATCAAGGGGGCGCGGGTCGCGCTGCACACCGGCGTTGACGAACCGCTCGAAGGCAGTCTGCTCGGCATCGACACGACCGAACGGCAGACCGGCGACGGCATCGTTCATGTGGTGCTGGTGTCGGTGCTGACCGACGGCGGCGAGGTGCGTTCGTTCGACCTGCACGGGCTGGCGGGGCTAAAAATCCTCGACGCCGCCCTGCGCCGCGATCTCGACTATTACCTGAAAACGCAGCTCTCGGCCAAGAAGAAGGACGCGCGGACGTTCACGTTCTTCGCGCAGGGCGAAGGCAAACGCACCGTGCGCCTGAGCTACACGCTGGAGGCTCCCGTCTGGAAAGCGACCTATCGGATCATCCTTGGCGAAGAAGAGAAGCCGCCGATGATCCAGGGCTGGGCGGTGGTGGACAACACGCAGGACGAGGACTGGGAGAACGTCGAGCTATCGCTGATCGCGGGGCTGCCGGTGTCGTTCGTGCATGACCTGTACACGCCGCGCTACATCCGCCGCCCGGAAGTGAAGGTGCAGGAGACGACGGGCGTGCTACCGCCGGTGGTAGAGGAAGGGATGATGTTGGCCGAGGAGGCCGAGGAGTTGGATGTTGCAGGGTTTGCGCCGGCTGCTGCCTCACCGGGAGCTTTCCGGGCGAAGCACGAGAGGATGATGACTGGTGGAGGCGGGCCGGAAGCGGTGCGAAGGACTGCCCTGAGTTCGACCCCAGCGCAGGTGCGCGAGCGCAAGCTCGGCGACCTGTTCGCCTACGATATCGAGCATCCCGTCACCATCCGCCGCAACCAGTCCGCGCTCGTGCCGATCGTGCTGCGCCCCTTCGAGGGCCGCCCAGTCCTGCTCTACAACAAGGCGACGCGCGCGGAGAACCCGATGCGCTGCGTCGAGTTCAAGAACACGACCGGCCTGACGCTCGAAGGCGGTCCGGTCACGGTGCTGGAGGGCGGCAACTACGTCGGCGAGGCGATGCTGGAGACGCTCAAGCCCGACGAGCAGCGATTGGTGCCGTACGCCGTCGAACTGGGCGTCAGCGTTCTGGACAACATCGATTCGCACGAGGGCACGGTCAACCGCGTCGTCATCCGCAACCGCATCCTGACGACCTACCGCACGCAGGTGCAGCAGACGACCTACAGTTTCAACAACAAGTCGGACATCGAACAGAAGCTCTACCTCGACCATGCGCGGCCGCGCGAGTGGGAACTATACGAGACCCCGGAGCCGAACGAGACGACTGAGAACTACTGGCGCTTCCGTTTCGCGCTCCCGGCGCACAAGGTGGGCCGTTTTGTGGTGCGGCAACGGTTCACATCGGAGCGCACTCACAGCCTGCTGGACCTCGCCGAGAACCGTGAGCTGGGATACTGGATCGAGCAGCGTTTCTTCGACGCGAACACGGCACAGGTGCTGCGCGAGGTCGTGGAGCAGCGTCAGCAAGCCGCAAGGCTGGAGGAGCAGATCGTGCGTCTGCAGCAGGAGCGCGAGAACATCCACAACGAACAGAAGCGCATCCGCGAGAACCTGCAAGCGCTCGGCGACCGTAGCGCAGAGAAGGAGTTGCGCGAGCGCTTCGTACGCGCACTCAACAGCCAGGAAGATCGGCTGGAGAAGATCGAACGCGAGATTGTCGAGCGGACGGCGGCGCGCGACCGCTGCCATGAGACAATCAGCGAGTTGTTGGGGAAACTGGAGTACGACGCGACGTTGTCAGCAGCCGGTTGACCCAACAGAAGAGCTAGCGGACAAAACCTCGGGACGGCGCTGCGATACTAACCC
The DNA here is from genome assembly GCA_035637055.1 of Gemmataceae bacterium. Classification (GTDB taxonomy): domain Bacteria; phylum Planctomycetota; class Planctomycetia; order Gemmatales; family Gemmataceae; genus DASPXY01. The sequence goes on from DASPXY010000945.1 coordinate 2,888, forward strand.
GAAGCGTGAGCGAGGCTTGGACTTCCCTCGCTCACGCTTCGGGTTAGTGTGGGTTTTGTCCGCTAGCTCTGAGGCGAGCGGAATCGTTGCCGTGCCGAAAAGCGCGCACCCCGGACGCAATTTGGAGCGCGGGGTGTCAGCGTGCAATGCAATGCAACGAATCCGATTTGCCCCTTCCGTGATTCTCCCACAGCACAGGACCACGCACAAGCCCACAGCGCAGCGCCGGATGGTGGTTGGGGCTCCGCATGTGTGCCTCCCTCGCTTGCACTTCGAGCCACTGCGGGTGGCTGCGCGAACTCTGGAGCGCGGGCGTCCCGCCCGCTTTGCGAGGCGCCCAGATGCGGGCGGGACGCCCGCGCTCCAGAGTTCGCGCGGCCACCCGCAGCGCCGGATAGGACAAGCGCCGGAAAATGCTGTTCTTCGCCGCGCGAATCAAATAAAATCAGTTGAACAACGAATGACGAAGCAGCCCGGACCTTTCGTGTCATCCTGTCCCAACCCTCACAGGAGTCGCAGTATGTCCCGTGTGTGCAGGTGGATGATCGCCGGTTTCGCCCTGCTCGGCGCCACGGCGGCACCGGCCCGGGCCGACCTCTTCGGCAAACTCCGGCAGGCGCCGACCATCCCGAACGCCCATGTCCTCGCCGCGAAAATCGACCAGTTCATCGGCCAGAAATGGCAGGCCGAGAACGTCACGCCGGCACCGCTCGCCGACGATGCCGAGTTTCTTCGCCGCGTCTATCTCGACCTCGGCGGCCGCGTCCCCTCCGTCGCCGAGGCACGCCGCTTTCTCGAAGACCGCCGCGCCGACAAGCGTCAGCGGCTGATCGACGAACTTCTCGACAGCCCGCGCTACCCCGTCCACTTCAGCCGGATCATTCGCTCCTTGTGGCTGCCCGAGGCCCAGTCGAGTATCGGCGGCCTCGTCCTGACTCCGGGTTTCGAGGCCTGGCTGCGCAAGCATCTCTCCGCCAATACCCCATACGACAAGGTGGTTCACGAACTGATCACCGCGCAGGTCATGCGCGGCGGTGGGCGGGAGCAGGCGATCATCGAGGAGAGCTTCCTCGGCAAACCGACGCCGATCGCGTTCTTCCTCGCGAAGGAACTCAAGGCCGAGAACCTCGCCGCCAGCACGTCGCGTCTGTTCCTGGGCGTCAAACTTGAGTGCGCCCAGTGCCACGATCACCCCACTGCAGAGTGGAAAAGGGAACAATTCTGGAACCTGGCTGCGTTCTTTGCCGGGCTGAAGGGCAACACACGCGATGAGTTCACCTTCCCGACCGCCGATGACGTCAATCAGCGCGACATCAAGATCCCCAATACCGAGACGGTGATTCCGGCAAAATTCGTGGATGGCCGCAAGCCGCAGTTCAAGGACCAGGTCGGCTCGCGCGTGACATTGGCGGAGTGGCTCACCGCCGCCGAGAACCCGTACTTCGCCCGCGCTGCGGTCAATCGCGTCTGGTCGTATTTCTTCGGCAGTGGCCTGATCGATCCCGTCGATGAGATGGTCGGCGTCGAGATCAAGGCCAGCCATCCCGAGTTGCTCGATGAACTGGCCCGCCAGTTTATTGCCAGCGGCTTCGACACGAAGTTCCTGATCCGGGCAGTCGTCAACAGCCGGGCTTACCAGCTGACGAGCGCTGGCCAACTCGCGAAGGGTGAGGTGCCGGCGCTGTTCGCGCGGATGCCGCTGCGCGGCCTGACGGGCGAACAACTCTTCGACAGTATTTCGCAGGCGACAGGCTATCAGGAGAAGGCGCCCGCCTTCCCGATCGACTTCGTGCCTGGCAACAAGCCGTCGCCGCGCGCGCAATTCCTGACGCGCTTCGCCAACACGAGCGAGAAGGCGACGGAGTTCCACACGTCGATCCTGCACGCCCTGGCGCTGATGAACGGCCAGCTCATCAACGACGCGACCAGCCTGGAAAAGAGCGAGACGTTGGCGGCAGTCGCGAACTCGCCGTTCCTGGACACGGCAGAGCGCATCGAGGTGCTGTACCTCGCCACGCTATCGCGCAGACCGCGGGCGGAGGAGTTGACGCGCTTCGTGCGCTACGTCGAGAACGCGGGGACCGAGGTGGCGCGGCGGAACCGGGCCCTGGCCGACGTCTTCTGGACACTGCTCAACGGCGGCGAGTTCCTGCTGAACCACTAACAGCGCCAGAGATCCGCTTGCGGGTTCACGCTCCGAAGTGCTAACCCGCAAGCGGGTCTCCTTTGTGGAGATTCTACCTATGAAGATCCGTTTTGCCTGCCTCGCGCTGCTGGTGCTGTTCATCTCCTGGTCAATGCAGGCTGCTGGGCAGCCTGCCAAGCAGACCCAGCCCGGAGTCAAGGCCGATCCGCGCGACCTGGTGTTCCTGGGCGGTTCGCGGCCGCTGCTGATCCGCCTCGACATTCGCATGCACGGCAAGCCGCTCCAGGCCGCCTGGGATGAGTTCATCGACTACCTGTTCAAGTATGCGGACCTCGACGGCGACGGCGTGCTGAGCAAGGAGGAAGCCGAGGCGGCGCCGCAGCCGTCGATGCTGCTGAATAACTTCGGCTTCGTCGGCTTCGGCCCGAGGGGCGCGGGCGGCGGCAAGATGGACGCCAACGGCGACGGCAAGGTGACGCGCGCCGAGTTCGCCGACTATTATCGCCAGTCGGGCCTGCCTCCGTTCAATGTTCAACTTGAGTCCAGCAAGAATAACCGGCGCAACGGCTTTATGCCGTTCATGAAAAAAACGCCGCCGACCAGCCAGCTCAACGCCGCCCTGCTGAAACTGCTGGACACCAACAACGACGGCAAACTCTCGCGGGAGGAATTGAAGGCAGCCGAGGCGATCCTCCTTAAACTCGACAGCGACGAGGACGAGATCGTCACGCCGCAGGAGTTACTGCCTGACTTCTCGCCGCTGAGTCTCGGCCTGGAGGAGCGGGCCTACTTTGCCGGACCGGAGCGCCAGCCAGCCCCCGCCAACGACCCGCTGTTCCTCGCGAGCACCGAGCAACCGCGTGAGATCGCCCGGCGCCTCCTCACCCGGTACGGCCTCGACAAGACCAAGAAGGTTCTCACCCGCGAGCAGTTGAACCTCGATGCCGCCACCTTCGCGGCGCTGGATCGCGACGGCAACGGGGAACTCGACGCCGAGGAGTTGGCTCGTTTCGCCGCCCGCCCGCCTGATCTGGAGTTCGTCGTTCGCGTTGGCGACCGCAACGCCCGTGAGGCGGCGGTCGAGATGCTCACCCGCAAGGGAGGCAGTGTGTCCGTCAAGGCCCGGATGGCTGG